>JAUCQE010000284.1 GCA_030372865.1 Pyrinomonadaceae bacterium | reverse complement strand
GAGCGTGTGGACGACCTTCCCTTCGGGAAACTGGCCCGCGGGAAGTTCCCACAGCTCTTTTACGCCAAGCGAGAAGACCTGCGATTCCTTGCCTTCCATAAGCCCGAGCCGCGACATCACCTGTTTCGCGAGCGAGCCGCGCGAGCCCTCGCTGAGCACGGTGACCTTTGCGAGCAGATCGACGCCCGGTTCGAAATTGGGTTTCTGGTGGCCCTCTTTATCGATTCCCTTATCGCCGGTGCGGACGCCGATGACACGGTTATGCTCGTCGTAGAGCACCTCGGCCGCCGGAAACTCGGGAAAGATATTTATCCCCGCCTCTTCGCACTTTTCGCCGAGCCATTCGCACATCTTTGAAAGGCTAAGGATGTATTTGCCTTTGTTCTTCAACGGCGGCGGGACGATCGGAGCGTTGATCGCGCCTTTCTCGGTTAGGTACCATGCGGCGTCTTCGGTGACGACGGTGTCGACCGGGCAGCCCTGCTCGAGGAAGTCGGGCATCAGCTCGCGGATCGCGATCGGGTCCATCACGGCACCGCTCAGGATATGCGCGCCGACGAACGTACCTTTCTCGACGATGGCGATCTCGATCTCGCCGATCTTTTTGCCGTGCCGTAGGCCGCGGTCGACAAGCTCGTCGTGCCGCTTGATCTCGTTCTTCAAATGCAGCGCAGCCGCCAGGTTCGCCGGACCCGCTCCGACGAAGACCACATCCATCTCGATTTGTTCGCGTTCGATCATATGGGTTGTAAAAAGACCAAATCCACCAGGAATGCAGGTGGGATAGAGAATATTTGAGTAGCCGTTAACTTATGGAAAGTATATCAAATAGCTATCAGCGGTTGGAGTGTAGGAAGGGAGAAAAGTGGGGATGGTTCGTTGTTCGCTTTTGGTGGTTCGTTGTTCGTAGTTCGTTGTTCGTGGTTGGACCTCATCCTTCATCCCTCATCCTTTCTTCGGGCTTCGCCCTCATGATGAGCGGAAGGGCTTTGCCCTTCCGGGCGGCTTCCCCTAAAATCTCGGGAGGCTGTGCCTCCCGTTTTATGTATATCTCCTTCAACACGCCGTGTTATTTCCTCACCTCTGTCACCCATCATCGATTGCCGGTATTTCGGACCGAACAGATGAAGACGGTACTCTGTAACGCACTCGCAGAGGCCAGAGCCTCATCGGCAATTTTGCTTTTCGGCTACGCGATCATGCCTGACCACATTCACATAATCACTGACGGCAAGCGAACGCCATCCGAAACGCTGCGATACCTCAACGGGGTCACCGCTCGACGAGTGATAGATTTCCTAAAAACTAATGGGTATGAAAGGTCGTTGGCGAAACTTCAAAATTGCGAAAAGGCTTCAAACTACAAATACTCACTCTGGGAACATCATTCCGATAAATTTATAATCACGAGCGAAGAGATGTTCATGCGGAAGTTGAATTATGTTCACCTTAATCCGGTCAAAGCTGGTTTTGTCGAGCATCCGGCTGACTATACTTATTC
>JAUCQE010000283.1 GCA_030372865.1 Pyrinomonadaceae bacterium | reverse complement strand
GTATAATGAGTGTGCAGAAGTTTGTGAGAAAGATGTCCGCAGGGTCCTTCGGTGAAGAATTTTTCGTAAATCATCTTCACGTACGGGTTGTCGTGCGATTTTCTCATTTCGAGCGATTCGTCCTCGGCGTAAATGGCTTTCGCGCGCGCCTGTCTGATTTAGATTGATGTCGGAATCGGCTGTGCGCCGCCGCCGATGCAGCCGCCCGGACACGCCATGAATTCTATGAAGTGGCATTCGCTGAACTTGCCGCCGCGCTTTATGTCGTCGAGAATCTTCTTCGCGTTCGCCGTGCCGTGCGCAACCGCTACTTTCAGAGTCGCGCCCTTGAGCCAGTTCCAGTCCTTAACGAGATGTTTCAGGATTTCGGGAACGGGCCCGACAGCGTTTATCGGAAGTTCGACGTACTTGACGCCTTCAAATCCTCTTACCGGTGTTATGTTCGCGTTCGCGAAAATGTCTTCCGTCTTGTTGCCCGTTACGAATTCGATTACGGAGCGGAGAGCCGCTTCCATAACGCCGCCCGTCGCGCCGAAAATCAATCCCGCGCCCGAGGCTTCGCCGAACGGACTGTCGAACATCGACTTCGGCATTTCGGGAAGGTAGATGCCCGCTTCCTTTATCATCTTCGCGAGTTCACGCGTCGTGAGACCGTAATCCACGTCCTTGTAGCCCGAGTCTGTCATTTCAGGCCTGTTGCATTCGAACTTCTTCGCCGAGCAGGGCATCAATGCGACCGAGACAACGTCCTTCGGGTCAACGCCGATTTGCTTAGCGTAGACAGTTTTTAAAATCGCGCCGAACATCTGCTGGGGCGATTTCGCCGTCGAAAGGTTCGGTATGAATTCGGGATAGAAATGCTCGAGATATTTCACCCATCCCGGCGAGCAGGAAGTGAACTGCGGGAAAGCGATGCTCTTGTCTCCGCCGACGAGAGCCTTGTATAGCCTTATTATTAATTCCGTGCCTTCTTCGAAAATCGTGAGGTCGGCGGTGAAGTTAGTGTCGAACACCGCGTCGAATCCGATTCTCTTGAGTGCCGTGTTTAATTCCTGTGTCATTGATTTTCCGGGCTCGATTCCGAAACATTCCGCTATCGCCGCTCTTGGCGACGGGGCGGTCTGAATCACCACGTGCTTCCTCGGGTTGTCTATCGCGTCCCAGATTTCGTCCGACGGGTCGTTAGCGTGCAATGCCGCGGTCGGGCACCTGTTGATGCACTGTCCGCAGTTTATGCAGACAACGTCCGCGAGCGGTTTTTCCATGAACGTGCTGATGTGTGTCTTGTCGCCCTTGTCAATCGCTTCAAGCACGCCGACTTCCTGAAGGTCGATGCAGGTTCTGACGCATCTCTTGCAGAGAACGCACTTGCTCATATCGCGGATTACCGAGTATGAGGATTTGTCCGTTTCATAAGCGGGCTTGTCGCAGTGTCCGAAAGTGTATCCGTCAACTCCGTACTCGTTCGCGAGCGACTGGAGTTCGCAGTTTCCGTTTCTTATGCAGGAGTAGCATTCGCCGTAATGTTCGCTGAGAAGAAGGTCTATAACGTGCCTTCTTGCTTTCCTTACCATCGATGTCGAAGTTCTCACTTTTATCGGAGCCGTTATCGGGAACGCGCAGGCAGCCTGAAGCGTTCTCATTCCTTCCACTTCGACCACGCAAACGCGGCAAACGCCCGCTACGCAGAGGTCCTCGTGATGGCACAGTGTCGGAATGTGAATCTGATTCATCTTGCAGGCCTCAAGTATTGTAGTTCCGAGAGGAACGGATATTTTCTTCTCTGTCTCTTATACACATCTGACGCTGCCGACGAGTTCCGAA
>JAUCQE010000282.1 GCA_030372865.1 Pyrinomonadaceae bacterium | reverse complement strand
CATCGACCTGCTGCGCGGTCAGCGGGTCGGGCTCGTCTGCAATCAAGCTTCCGTTATGCCGGACCTGACGCACGTCGCCGACGTTTTCGAGGCTCATGACGAGATCTACCTGACCACGCTTTTCGGCCCGCAGCACGGCATTCGCGGCGACGTGCAGGACAACATGATCGAAACCGACCACACGATCGATAAGCGTACGGGCAAGCCGATCTATTCGCTTTACAGCGAAACACGTGAGCCGACCGACAAGATGCTCGAAAACGTTGACACCATCGTCTTTGACCTGCAGGATGTCGGCTGCCGCATTTACACGTTCGTTTACACGATGGCGAACTGCATGCGGGCGGCCAAGCGGCTAGGTAAACGCGTCGTTGTATGCGACCGCCCTAACCCGATCAACGGCAACGCGATCGAAGGCAACATCACCGAGCACGAGTTCAAATCGTTCGTCGGGCAGTTCGAGATACCGACACGCCATGGCATGACCACGGGCGAACTCGCAAAGATGTTCAACGAACACTTCGGCATCGGCGGTGACCTCGAAGTGGTGAAGATGGACGGCTGGCATCGCGGAATGTGGGGCGACGAGACCGGGCTGCCGTGGGTGCTGCCCTCGCCGAACATCCCGACCGTCGATAGCTGTGTCGTGTTCCCCGCGACGGTGCACATCGAAGGCACGGAGATGAGCGAAGGCCGCGGGACGACCAAGCCCTTCGAGATAAACGGAGCCCCTTTCATCGACGCTTACGACTGGGCGGCCGCGCTCGATGCCTACAACTTTCCGGGCGTCGCGTTTCGTCATACAAACTTCATCCCGACGTTCCAGAAATGTGCCGGGCAGCTCTGCGGAGGCGTGCAGATACACGTGACCGACCGCGAAGCCTTCACGCCGGTTATCGTCGGCATCGCGATGATCAAGACCGCCTACGATCTCTACACCGAGCACTTCGAGTGGAAGAAGGATCCGTACGAATACGTCTTCGACCAAAACCCGTTCGACGTCGTGTGCGGCACGGACAAGATCCGCAAAGCCATCGAATCCGGCGTTTCGCTCAAGGAGATCGAGGATTCGTGGGCCGACGGCCTAAAGGATTTTGCGGAGGCACGCAAACCGTACTTGCTTTACTGAGACCAGCTGCCGGAAAGCGTTTTTAAGACCAAAAGCAGAAAATGCACGGCAGAAGCCTGTGCGGAAACGTTTTAGGCACGTGCAGAAACCTTTTAGGCATGTGCAGAAACCTTTTCGGGCTGTGCAGAAATGTTTTAGGGCTGTGCGGAAACCTTTTAGGGCTGAGAAAAACTCTTCTCAGGCTGAGAAAAAACCTTTTCAGGCTGAGAAAAACTCTTTTCAGGCTGAGAAAAACTCTTTTCAGGCTGAGAAAAAACCTTTTCAGGCTGAGAAAAAACCTTTTCAGGCTGAGAAAAAACCTTTTCAGGGAGAGAAAAAGCATTTTCGGGGCGTGCGGAAACTCCTTTTTCTGCTTCAAAACCCTCC
>JAUCQE010000281.1 GCA_030372865.1 Pyrinomonadaceae bacterium | reverse complement strand
CATAGGATAACTGCCGGCCATGACTCTGATAATTGTACGATTTTCATTGCGCAGAGCGGGTTAAACAATGTATAAATAGTATAGCAGTCTCCCGGACTGCCTCGCGTTCACCTCGTTACTGTCCAAGGAGAATCCCAAAGTTGTTCGATCAAGCATCCTCAAAGCCGGTGCCGTATTCGGATACGGTCTACACGGACGAACTGTTCGCCCGCTATAAGCCGCGTTTCGCCGACCGCGAACCGATCGATCTGATCTTCGACCTCGGGGCGTGGCTAACGGGCCTGAACGGCTTTCTAAACATTTACGACCGCTCGATCTCGGAGGCCGACAGGACAAACGCGACGACCCGCGATCGGCACCCGGAATTTTACCTGACCCACGACGCTCTTATTCGCGTTTCGGACTTGCTGCGTCAGGTCCGCCAGCTCGACCAGGCGAACGTCAAGTCGCTTCTGGGGGCGAGCGGCAAAGAGATCGGCGATTGTTCGGCCGTGCTGCAGGACTGCTCGGTGCTGAACGCCGCCCTCATCAAAAGCTCCAATCTCAGCTACGCGGAATGGAAGGCGTGGCGGCAACTGCTTTCGGGCAAGATCTCAAAACTTGCACTCTATGACCGGCTCGACGCGACGATGTCTGCGACCGGCACCCGGTTTCTGCCCGAAGACCTTCAGCAGCTGATAAGTTCGAACGACCTCCCGCTCTTTGAGAAGACCGCCGCGTCATCGGTCGCGGCAAGGTTGAGCCGGATACTTCGCTCGCTTCAGATCGTCCGCGGAATGCTGACGAACGACGAGCCGCTCAAGCCCTCGATACTTATCTTTTCGGGCGTCTATGAAGAGACCCGGCTTCTGATCGAACACGTCAACAACAGCCTTTCGCGTTTCCATGACGAGGAGACCGAGATCTTTGCACTTCTCGACGGAACCTCGTACATGGCGACGCTGGAATTGAAAAAGGCCTATTTCGAAGAGCTCGCCGGTCTGGTCGCACTGCGGCCCGCACCGACAACATATGCACGAGTCGAGGCTGCGTACGGCATGCTTCATGACAGCATGCAGCAAATATTGACGAGCTTTGCACGGTTCGTAGATCCGGAGGTCGAATCGACCGAGGTGTTCCCGGAGTTTCGCAAGAAACTCGCCGAGTCGCTCTTGCTTCGCGACCACCTTGTGACGGTGATGAATACGATCCAGGCTGCAGAGCAAAAGCCCGACAAGGCACGGATGGACGCCCTCAATAAAGAGCTGAACGACTTCCTGCAGGAACCGATAAAGTTCCTTTTCTACAAAGACCGCGAATCTTTCGAACGTTTCTGTGAAGAGATCCCGGCGGCCGACGGCAACAAGGACCTTGTGCCGATATTGCACCGTTTTGCTGCGTACGTCGAAACTCTCTTACGCCAGGTGAACCTGCGTTCGGTGCTCAACAATTATCCTCTTCACGGTTAGGCCGCCTACTGCGACCTGAGCGTTCCGAGCGGTTTACGGAAAAGCACGTCAAAACTGGACAACGCACCGACCGTCAGCACGGTCAGGGCCGTTACGACGACGCCGGCGGCGGTCAGCAGCAGGTTCGGCTCCCATTCGATATTGAGTGCAAACCGGCTGACGGCGAACGAAAGTGCCGTCGCGAATAAAGCCCCGATCAACCCCGCCAATAGTCCTAAGATCCCGTATTCAGCGATCAGCACGGTCGCCAGAGTGCGCCGTTTCGCACCGAGCGTCTTGAGGACCGCGTTCTCATAGACCCGCTGGGATTTCGTCAGCGCGATCGAGCCGATCAGGATCAAAATTCCGCTCAGGATAACAAAGCTTCCGACGAACGATATTGCGATGACGAAATTGTTCACGAGCTGCTGAACGGTCGCGACGATATCGGCGACGTCGAAGATCTGAACGTTCGGATATGCGGTCACCGCCTCACGCTGCAAACGTTGCCGTTCGGTCGAACCGATGCGCGAGAGTATCGTCGCGGCAAAGCTTTGCGGGGCAGTCTCGAGTACGCCGGGACGAAAGACAAAGATAAATGCGGTGCGGGTATTCCTGAGATCGATCTTCCGAATGCCGGCGACACGCGTTGTGATGTTGCGGCCGGAAACGTCGAAGGTGATCGAATCTCCCGGAACGACCTTTAGCCGATCCGCCATCGTTTGCTCTACGGAAACCTCGGGAACTCCGTCGTCGCCTTCCCACCAGCGGCCGGCGATGACGGTCTCGTTCTCATCCAGGTTCGGCCTGTAGGTGACGGCGAATTCGCGGCCGATCTGTCCCTGCATCTGACGCACTTCCGGGTTGCCGAAATCGAGCGGCTTGCCGTTCACGTAAGCGATACGTGCACGGACCGTTGGTGTCGTTTCGGGCTTTTCGCCGGTCCGCTGTTCGATCAGGGCGGCAAGGTCGGCGATCTGGCTTTTCTGAATGTCGATGAAGAATAGGGTCGGCAGCCGCTGATTGCGGGTGAAGTCGAACTCGCGGACGAGATTGGTCTGCAGCGACTGGACCGCGAGCACGACGAAAGCTCCGAGGCCGACCGCAAGCAGGATAATGCGAGTCTGGTTGCCGGGACGGTAGAGCGAATTGATAGCCTGCTTGATCGAGAACGAACCGAGCGGTCTCGCACGTCGAAGGATCATCGTGAGAACGATCGCCGCGGCGTAAAGGCAGACCGATGTGATGGCGAGTCCGATGAGGAACAAAGCACCGACCACGAGCGAGCCTGCCTGCCAGACGGCTAGGCCGAGTAGTCCCGCGAGGCTTACAGCACCGAATGCCCATTTTGTCGTGTCGAGCTTTCGGAGGCTGGCATTATTCTCGTCGCGAAGCAAGAGTTTCGGCTTGATGTTTCGAACCTGCAACAGCGGCAACGCCGAGAACAGCATCGAGATAAGAACGCCGAGGATCAGGCCCTGTACCGCTGTCGACAGGCCGACGGTATAGGCCATCTTTTCGGGCAGTTCCGCGGCGAAACGCCATTTCACTCCGGTCAAAGCTGCCTGCGCGAACAATATCCCAAAGGCACTGCCGATGAGGCCGAGCGTAAGTATCTGGAGAAGGTAAACGGCGATGATCCGGTTACCGCTTGCGCCGAGGCATTTGAGGACGGCGACTGCCCGCCGCTTCTGCTCGACGAAGGCACGCGAGACGTTCCAGACGCCGACGCCGCCGAGGACCAATATGAGTAAGCCGGTCAGGGCAAGGTAGTTTTCAGTGCGGGCAAATTGCTCGCCGAGCCGCTCCTGAGTTTCCCGGTAAGAACGGACCTGCAGCGTCGTGCCTTTCAGCTCTTCGCGAAGCTGTGCGACCAGCGGGGTCGGATTCGAAGACGTGCGGTAAAGCAATGTCCGGCGGACACGGCTTGCGTTGCGAGTGATGCCTGCGTCGTCAAACGCCTTCTTTTCAACGAACACGCGTGCACCGAGCCGGAAGCCGCCCGAACCGCCGGGTTCCTGGTCAAAGGTCGCACGTATCTGGAACTCACCCTCGGCGATCTTAATCTTGTCGCCGACCTTTACGTTCAGGTCCTCAAGCAATATCCGCGCGACGACCGCGCCGTTGTTTTCGAGAAGTGAATGGTCGAATGCCTTTCCGCCGTCGAGCTGAAATTCGCCGACGAGCGGGAACGGCGGCTCGATGCCTTTGAGTTCTACCAGCCTGAGGTTTTCGTTCGCCGGGTCTGAAGGGCGTGCCATCGACGATGTGGTGATGGCCTCGTTCCGGGCTTCGACGATGTTGGACCGCGAGACGACGGACTCTACCTTTGCGAGGTCGGTCGGCGAAAAATCGCTGGTGGAGTTGATCTCGAGGTCGGCGGTCATCAGAGCACGGGCGTCCGTCCCGACCGCTTTTGTCAGGTTCTGTATCAATGAACGCAGGGCAACGACCGACCCGACGCCGAGTGCGATGCAAAGGAAAAAGAACAGCAGCCGACGCCACGACGATCTGATCTCGCGTGCGGTCAGGTTAAGAATGAACCTCATACGTTGGTGGTGTCGCTGATGACGCGTCCGTCTTTGAGAACGATCTGACGTTGGGCACGGGCCGCAAGCGCGTTGTCGTGAGTGACGAGAACAAGCGTGACCTTGTTTTGCCGGTGAAGCTCGGTCATCAGGTCAAATATGTGCTGGCCGTTCTTCGAATCGAGATTGCCCGTCGGCTCGTCGGCGAGCAGGATCTTCGGCCGGTTCGAGAATGCACGGGCGATCGCAATGCGCTGCTGCTCGCCGCCGGAAAGCTCCGACGGGTAATGGTGGCCGCGGTTCGAAAGATCGACCTCGCGGAGCAATTCTTCGGCACGCTCGCCGGCGTCGCGGTCACCGCGGATCTCCATCGGTATCAGGATGTTCTCTTTCGCCGTCAGGCTCGGGATCAGGTGAAACGACTGAAAGATGAAACCGATCTTTTCGCTGCGGAGTTCGGCAAGGCCGTCCTCGCTCATGGTCGTGATCTCGTCGCCATCGACGTTGATGCTGCCGGACGACGGCGAGTCGAGCCCGGCGAGCAGGCCGAGCAGTGTCGATTTTCCGCTGCCAGAGGCACCGGTCAGGGCGACGAACTGGCCTTCGGGTATTTCGAGCGAGACATCCGAGAGGATCGTCAGGTCTTCGGTGCCCGACCGCACCGTTTTTGTTACGTTTCGAAGAGTGATCATTGTCTAGATAATATCCTTTACCCGTGTCGGCACGCATCCCGGGCAACCCGCTTGCGAAAAAGGCATAAACAAGTTCCAATTAACGTGCATCCAAAAGGTTAAAATAGCCGTAAGACTTGGTTTCGCCTATGCGTCATTTTATTCGAATCATTGGGTTTATAAGTTTCACCGCCGCTGCATTCTTATTCGCGGGCTGCGGCACGGCCTCGCCGGGCCCGGTCGCCTCGTCCAACGTAAATCGGCCGCTCGTTATGCCCGAGGCGGCAGTAAAACGCCCTAAGATAATCGCACTGGGCGACAGCCTCACCGCAGGCTTCGGCCTGGCCGAAAACGAGTCGTATCCGTATCTGCTGCAGAATCGGCTTGAGGCCGACGGCTTTAATTACGAAGTGGTCAACGCGGGGGTTTCGGGAGATACGAGCCTTGGCGGGCTGGAGCGGGCGGATTGGGTGCTCGACCAGGAGAACGTCGAGGTGCTGGTGCTTGAACTCGGAGCGAATGACCTGCTTCGCGGCATGCCCGTTGACAAGATGAAGCAAAACCTCGGCCGCATTATCGAGAAGGCAAAGGCGAAGAACGTCAAGGTTCTGCTTTGCGGAATGCTTGCACCGCCGACGATGGGCGCGGAGTATCAAAAGGCGTACACGAATGCTTTTCCCGACCTCGCCTCGGAGCACAAGGTCGAATACTTACCATTTTTACTTGAAGGCGTAGCTCTCAAACGTGAACTTAACCAGGCAGACGGAATTCATCCGAATGCCGAGGGGACAAAGATCATGACCGAGAACATCTACGCGAAGCTGAGGCCAATGCTGAAGCAATAGGCCCTAACGATTAAGGAGGGAATTATGAGGCTGATCTTTACGTTTATTCTTGGCGCACTGGTATTCACCGGCGGCGTTACCGCGCAGGACGAAACTGCGAAGCCCGCGATCCCCGCGGCAGAGGCCGTCGCGGCCGCAGACAAATTCAAGCCGGCCGTCCCGCGGCCGTCGGTCGAATTTCCGGACGTAGTGCCGGTGGATAAGACGACGCTGAAGGCATTCCCAACGCCGACGCCGACTCCCGACGCTCAACCCGCGAGCCAGACAAGCATGTATACGCGGCCGGACGGTAAGACCCGAGCGAAGCGGTATTTCAACAGCATGTTCGGCCCGTTTGCACTCGCCCGTTCGGCAGCGACGGCGGGCATCGGCACATGGCGTAACTCGCCGGAGGAATGGGGTCCGCACTGGGAAGGTTTCGGTCGCCGCTTTGCCGCGAACGTCGGCCGCAGCGTTATCCGCAATTCGGTGATGTTCGGCCTCGATGAAGCGCTCAAAGTTGACAGCCATTTTTATCGCAGTGAAAAGCGCGACACGACGTCGAAGATAGTAAATGCCCTGGTCTCGCCGGTCACGGCCCGTAAGCCGGACGGCAAACGCACGATCGGCATTCCCCGGATCGTCGGCACTTACACTTCGAGCATCATTGCCGCTGAAACATTCTATCCGGCAAGATACGACTACAAAGACGGGATCCGTACCGGTTCGATATCGCTCGGGTTCAATGCTGCGTTCAACCTGATCAAGGAATTTGTCTGGAAAAAGTAGCCTGCGTACAGTTTGCGTAACCTCTTTACCGGGTGCCCATGCATTTTACCGCGAGATTTAACCTGTTTCGCGAATCGTTCTCTTTGGCGTGGGACTCGGTTCGTGCCAATCGGACGCGCTCGGGGCTGACGATCGTTGGCGTTACTGTCGGCGTAGCCGTAGTAGTGATCGTTGCTTCGCTTCTGCAGGGTGCTCAGGCGTTTGTTGTGAACTCGGTGGCGGCTTTTGCTCCGGACGTCCTCCGGATCGAGAAAGCCTCATTCCAGGATTTTGGGGCCGACGGCCAGGCATTCGTCGAGGCCCAGGCGAAACGTCCCGATCTGTTTGTCGAAGACCTTGAGTACCTCGAAGAAAAATTAGGTGACCGGATAGAGCTCGGGGCTCAGGGAGTCGCGGCTTTACCTGCCCGCCGGCTCGGCAAGACGCTCATCGGCGTTGCCGTCCAGGGCGTCACACCAAACATCCAAGACCTTTCAAATCTGAAGATCGCGTACGGCCGGGGATTGACCACGACGGATAACGAATTTCGGCGCAACGTGTGCGTTATCGGCCAGGACATCGTTGACGAGCTTTTCCCGACGTCCGGTGCGATTGGCAGCGAAATACAGCTAGGGCAGGATCGCTATCAGGTTGTCGGCGTCGCCGAATCGAAAGGCTCGTCATTTGGGTCGTCGCAGGACGGCTTTGTCCAGATACCGCTCGGGACCTTTACGCGGGTATTCGGCGCCCGTTCGCGATCGCTGGCGATTCTCGCCAAAGCTAAAGATACGGAGAAAATGTCGCTCGAAGAGGTCGAGGAGCAGGTGCGCGTGGCGATCCGCATCCGGCGAAAGACCGTCGGCACGGACGCAGAGGACGGCTTCAGTGTTGTGACGGCGAAGAGCATTCAGGCATTTTCGGCGTCTTTGACGGGCATTGTGGGCACCATCGTATTTCCGCTTACGGCCATAGCCCTGTTTGTCGGCGGCATCGTCGTCATGAACATGATGCTCGCGTCCGTGACGGAGCGAACACGTGAGATCGGTGTCCGAATGGCGGTTGGTGCGAGACGCAGAGATATCCTAATTCAATTTCTGATAGAGACGACAACGCTGACGGTCATCGGCGGGTTATGGGGCATCATCGGTGCCGCCGGGATCGTCTGGCTGTTGGCGTGGGCAACCCAACTGCCGCTTACACTTCCGATCTGGGCGGTCGCGGCGGCGATAGCGGTGTCGTGCGCGGTCGGCATTATTTTTGGTGTAGTTCCGGCAAGGCAAGCGGCCGCACTCGACCCGATCGAGGCGCTTCGGTCGGAGTGATCCCGCGGCGACGCGGTCAAGGTAACTAAGGTGAATACGCAACGCATAACCGACACGTGGCAGACCGTGATCGATTCGATCCGGAGCAATAAGCTGCGTTCGGGCCTTACGTTGACCGGAGTCATCGTCGGAACGGCAGTGGTGGCACTCGTCGGTGCTGTACTTACCGGCTTGTCCCAGCGCGTTCAGGAAGCCTCAGAGAAAAGCGCGCCGAACGTTATCTATTTCACGAAACAGGCGCGGATCGGCCCGTCGCTTCAGCAGCCGACCGCGGAGGAACGCCAGCGAAAGGACTTCACGATCGAAGATGCGATAGCCGTTTCAGAGCTGAGTTCGCCGCAGGCGGTGTCTCCGCAAAAGGTCCGCGGAAGCTACGGGCCTTCGGTTGATATTCCCAAAGTGACCGCTCGTTCGCGGGAGGGCATCAATCCGCTGATCCTGGGCGTTTGGGAAAACTATCCATCGGTGATAAACGTTCCTATCGAAAAAGGCCGGTTCTTTACGGAGGCCGAGCGGCGTGCGAGGTCATCGGTCGCGGTTATCGGATTTGGGATCGCAAAGCAGATATTCGAAGACCTAGAACCGGTCGGTGAATCCATCAAGATCGACGGGAAATTGTTTCGTGTTATCGGTGTGCTCGGGCAATCGACGGGCGAAGGCGTGATAGGCAGCGGCGAACTCGACGAACGGACAATCTATATTCCGTTCGAGACCTCAGAAAAATTCTATCCCGAGATCGAAGAAACGCTGATCGCGGTTCGGGCCCCGGCCGGACGTGTAGATGAGGTCACGGAGGAAGTGACATTTCTTTTACGACAGCGGCGCGGATTGAAGTCGACTGACGAAAACAATTTCGGCGTTAACCGCTCGGAACAGGTTTTCGAACTCGTTGATGATGTTATCAGCGGGCTCGGCGTGGTTGTCGTGCCGATCGCTCTTGCAAGCCTGTTCGTCGGCGGCGTCGGCGTCATGAATATAATGCTGGTTTCCGTTAAGGAGCGGACGGCGGAGATCGGCATCAGGCGCTCACTTGGAGCGACCCGCGGCGCGATCTTGTCGCAATTTTTGCTGGAGGCGATGACCCTGACCGGGTTGGGCGGTATCATTGGCATCGCGGCCGGGCTCTTTCTCGCGTTTGCCGTGAGAAGTATCATAAGTTTTCCGGCTGCTGTGCCTTTTTGGGCGATCGCCGGCGGTTTTGCTGCTTCAGTGATGGTAGGGCTGGCCGCTGGATTTTATCCGGCTCTCAAGGCGTCGCGGCTCGACCCGGCCGAAGCCATGCGTCGGACGTAGGATCAGATTATGAACGTTACCCATTTGGAATGCGCGCTTTGCGGACTTCGGCACGAGGCAGGTGTACTGCAGAATCTCTGCGTTGAATGCGGCAAGCCGCTGCTCGTCCGCTACGACCTTAAGGCTGCAGGGCAGACGCTATATCCGGACAGTCTGAAAGGCCGCGAATCGAGTCTTTGGCGATACCGTGAGGTGCTGCCGGTCCGCGACTGGAACAACGTTGTCTCGTTCGGCGAGGGCTGGACGCCGCTTTTGAACGCGTCTCGGACGGCGGAATCGCTGGAGGTCGCGGTCGATCTTTATATAAAGGACGAGGGGCAGAACCCGACGCAGAGCTTTAAGGCACGCGGGATGACGGCCGCGATCTCGATGGCTAAGGAACTCGGCGTTCGGAAGGTGGCGGTGCCCTCTGCAGGAAACGCTGCCGGAGCGATGGCGGCCTACGCCGCGCGTGCGGGAATGGAAGCACACATCTTTATGCCCGCCGACACGCCGCGCGCTAACGTGATCGAATGCGAGCAGACGGGCGCACACGTGACGCTGATCGACGGCCTGATAACAGACTGTGGAAAGATCGTCGGCGACCGGAAAAAGGACGAAGGCTGGTTCGAGGTCTCGACCCTTAAAGAGCCTTATCGCGTCGAGGGCAAGAAGACGATGGGTTACGAACTTGCCGAGCAGTTCAACTGGGAACTGCCGGACGTCATTCTCTACCCGACCGGCGGCGGCACCGGCCTGATCGGTATGTGGAAGGCGTTCGACGAGATGGAGCAGTTGGGCTGGATCGGGCCTAAGCGGCCGAAGATGGTCTCTGTGCAGTCGGCGACATGCGCCCCGATCGTCCGAGCCTTTCATGCCGGTGAACGCTTTGCCAACGAATTCGAGAACGCCGCGACCGTCGCGTCGGGCCTTCGCGTGCCGAAGGCAATCGGTGATTTTCTTATTTTAGACGCGATCCGTGCTTCGGGCGGAACGGCCGTCGCCGTAACGGATGAAGAGCTTGTCGCGGCCGTGAAAGAGGTAGGTGCCGCCGAGGGCATATTCACCGCACCCGAAGGCGCCGCCTGCCTTCCCGCACTCAGAAAACTCATCGCCGACGGCTTCGTCACAGGCGGCGAACGCGTCGTGATCTTCAACACCGGAGCGGGCGTGAAATATCTTGAGGCGTTTCAGTAAAAATCTGTTGCTTCATGTCTTGAATCGACCTAGCATGAACACGTGAAAACTCTGACCTTAAGATCAGGTTCGCCTTGACGTTTTCGCTGCTTGGCCTTTGTGCGGCCCACAAATGATTTGGAGTAGAAGCAAGCCCCTCTGTTGAACCAGCCACCGCAGGTCGAGAGCTTACCGGATGTCCGTGAGAGTTGGGTGAAACGAGGTCTAGATCAGCTAAATTCGCAAACCCGTAGCGAGCGAGTTTAAAGCCTACTCAATCTCCCGCCGTCCACTCTCATCGCCGCGCCATCCACAAACTTTGCGTCATCCGAGGCCAGGTAAGCAATCGCCGCTGCGATATCTTCGGGCTTGCCGACGTCGGTGAGGCTGATGGTCTCGACACCGGATCTGATGTTCGGGTTTTCCCAGAGCATCGGCGTGTCGACGGCTCCGGGCAGGACGGCATTGACGCGTATGCCTTTCGATTTGCCTTCGAGCGATGCTGAGCGCGTCAGGGAAACGAGCGCGGCCTTTGCGGCAGCGTAAGCGGCCACGAGCGGTGTGGTTTCCACGGCGTGCACGCTCGATACGTTCACGATGACGCCGCCGCTCTTCATCTTAAGAAAGGCTTGCTTGGTAAAGTAAAAAGCCCCGAGTAGGTCTACGTTGAGTATCTTTAGCCAATCCTCTCCGGTCTGCTCCGCGATCGGCTTGAAGACCATCAGGCCCGCATTGTTGACCACGATGTCGATCTTGCCGAACCGCTCGATAACGACATCAACAGCGTTCTCCACCGCGGTCTCCTCCGCGACATTGCACACTGCAGCTATCGCGTCCGGAGAGCCGGCGCGTTTTACCTCTTCCGCAGCCGCGTTACTCTTCTTAAGATCAACGTCCGCGATCAGCACGCTTGCTCCCTCCGACCCCAATCGCTTCGCCGTTGCCCTGCCGATTCCGCTCGCCCCGCCAGTCACTAGGGCCGCCTTGCCTTTAAACCGCATCATCTTCTGACTCCCTGGACAGAGGCTGCATCCGCCGGTGTCGTATTTATCCGCCTCGCCTCCGCTTCCTCCTGTTCGGCTTCTTCCGGGCAGCTTTCGTAGTCGGACGGCATCGACACCGGTACTTGAAGGCAGACGCTCTGCGCCGGCAGCACGTTGCGCCAATCGCTTATCAACTGTTTGTACCTTAGCCCCACCGGCCTGATCTTTCGGTCAATATCGTAAAGCCCGACCGGGTCGATGTTGTTGTTAACCTCCCGCAGAGCGACGTCCCAGTCCACCTGATCGATTAATGAATACCAAGTGAAACCGACCACGGGGATCCCGTCGTTGCGCACGCGAAGCACGTTCGCCCACTGCTTCCACAGCCAATCGGCCGCCTCTTCGCCACTTGGGCCCTCGCGCAGATTCGTTTCGGTGTGCATCACCGGCAGGTGATAGCGGTCATAGTAATGCCACGTGATCTCGTCGTATCCGAAAACCTCCCCAGACGCCCTCGTTGTCCCGTCAGCATGCACCAAGTGCTCGTTGGTCACGTAGTAGTCGTTGCCCATGATGCAGTGCTGCTTGAACCGGTGCTCGAGAAAGAAATGGTACTCCTCCCGCGTCATCCCGTTGTCCATCAAGTACTCGTACATTTCAGATTCGATCCGCCTACCGTAGTTCAGGTCGAGCGAAAGGAATCGCTTCGCGTTCAGTATCTCGGCCGGCCCGATCGCGGCCGGGTTCTCCGCATGAAAGTATTCAGAAGATTCGCTCTGGACGAAAATCGCGTCAGCGCGCACCTTCAATATCGCGTTCATCGCCAGCACATTTGCCTTAACGATGTTCTTCAGTGCGGTCACGAAAGCCCGGTCGCTCGCAAGCTGTTCGTTCCACCACCCGTACGCAGCGGAGAACATTGCGCAAATGAACATCTCGTTCATCGGCGTGTATAGCTGCACCCACGGGTACCTCTTCGCGAATTCCTCGGCATAGCGCGCAAAATGCGACGGGAGTTCCGGATTTTGGAAATCGCCGATCCAATCCGGCACGCCGAAATGGCAAAGATCGACGATCGGGGCGATATCGAGTTTCCGTAGCCGTTCGAACGCGAGATCGGAGAATTCCCAGTCGTAAGTGTCAGCCGCAGTGTGGACACGGTAGATCGGCACCCCGTAACGTAGAAACCTTATCCCGAGATCGCAGACGAGCTGTAAATCCTCTTCCCAGCGTTCGTAATGTCCGCAATGTGCGAACTCGTCCCTACGTGTCCGCCCGTTCTCGATCGTCGGGCAACTGTTCTCGATTCCGGTCGCGAATAGGAATGGCGGCTTAAGTCCTGACATGGCGCGTTACCTACATCACAATCCGAATCCGCCTGGTTCGTCCGTAATGCAGCCGACATATCTCAAAACCGCGCACCTCTGAATCCCGAACGCGCATATGGCCGAAAACATGTCTTGGCGCATTGGGAAACATAACGAAATGAATCTTGAAGGGAAGACTTGTCTTGTTGTTGGTGCTGGCCGCGGGATCGGGCAGCGGGTCGCGGAGCTTTTTTCGGAGGCCGGGGCAAATGTTGTTGTGAGCTCGCGGACGGAATCGGAACTGCTCGAGCTTGAATACAAGCTGAACGCGGGCGGGAACCCGAACGTGCTGGCGTTGGCGGCGGATGCGTCGAATGAGGATGATGCGAGGCAGCTTGCAGAGGCGGCGGCCGAGCGGTTCGGGTCGATCGACTATCTGATACAGGCTGCGGGGCTCGGGATCGTGAAGCCGTTCGCGGAACTGACGGCGGCTGATCTCGATGCGTTGTTGAACGCGAACGTTCGCACGTCGTTCAACGTGTTTCAGGCCGTGCTGCCGAAAATGGCGGAAAAGAAATTCGGCCGCGTTGTCGCGTTTCCGGGCATTTTGGGTAAAGCCCCGATGATGCAGGCGGCGGGTTATTGCGCGGCAAAGTATGCGTTGACCGGCATGGTGAAATGCCTTGCACAGGAGTATAAGCGGTTCGGTGTCCGGTTCAGCCTGATGCATTTGGGTGGCGTTGATTCCACCTTTTGGGACAATGTCACGATGAAGGTCGACCGCTCAAAAATGCTCTCGGTCGAGGCCGCCGCTCAGGCCGCCTTTTTCGCAGCGACGCAGGAAGGCGAAGGCGTGATGGCCGAGGTCGTACTGATGCCGGAATCGCACCAGCTCGTCTAGATAGCAACCGGTACTATCAGGCTATTGACCAGCTTCTCGAGGCCCGCATCGACCGGGCCTTTAATATGCACGCGAAGCGCACGGCGTTCGCGGTCAAGCAGCACCTGGAAATCGCCACGTGCCTGTGCGGCCTTCACCACTCCAAACGTATATTTCTGCCCGGGCACCGGCAGGTCGACCGCGTCGTCTGCGGTGATCTGTAGAAACACGCCGTTGTTCGCACCGCCCTTGTATGCCTGCCCTGTCGAGTGGAGGAATCGCGGCCCGAAACCGAGACACGTCGCCGCGAGCCGAAGCTCAAGGACGTGCGTCCTTATCCGCTGCAGCGTCTCTTCGTTCGACACGTTCATCTCGATATAACCGAGGACGGCAAAGTAATCGCCGTCCTCGACGTTCGCGAAATGCGCTGACAGTATCTCGGTGAGTCTCGGCTCGTCCGTCATTTCCATCAGCTTTGCCGCGTACGTTTCGGATGAAAAGAGCGATATGCCATCCTCTTCAAAGAACGGTGTCTCTGCCGGAAGTTCGCCCGTGGTTTCGTATTCGTCGGTGATCTTTCGGGCCTCGATCTTTGCCGATTCGACATCGGGCTGGTCGAACGGGTTGATACCCATCACCGCGCCCGCGACGGCGGTCGCAAACTCCCAGCGGAAAAATTCGGCACCGATGTCGTAGATCTCCGGCATCTCGATCTGCAGCACCGGATGCCCGCAAAGGTGAAGTTCGGCAAGGTCAACCGCCGACTCGGAACCTGCGAGCTTCACGTAAACGAAAACTCGGTCGTCGCCGTAGCTGACGGCGGGCTGTTTTGCCTCGCGGTCGACGGGGATGATCGCGACGCCGTGCTTTCCGGTCGATTCGGCGATCAGCTGTTCCATCCATGCCCCCATATCGTATATCCCCGGCGAAGTGATGATCGTGAGCTTGTCGCGGCCGAGCCGATGGCAAACGCCGAGGACAAGGCCGAGCATCGCACCGGGATTGTTCGCGGGATCTTCGATCCGGCATTCGTCCGCCGTCAATGCGGCACGCCGGAGAACGGTTTCAACATTAAGCCCCATCGCCGCTGCGGCCGTTATCCCGAATGGCGACAATGCGGAAAACCGCCCGCCGACCGTCGGCTCGCCGTAGAAGATGTGGCGAAAACCGTCTTCCTTCGCGACCTGTTCCATCCTTGAGCCGGGATCGGTGATGGCAATGAACTGCTTGCCCGCGTTTTCGCGTCCGACGATGTCTGACGCGCGCTCATAGAAATACTGCTTGAAGCAGTTCGGTTCGAGCGTCGAACCCGATTTGCTGGCGACGATGAATAGCGTGTTCGCGAGGTCCAGTTTTTCTTCGACGGCCTTGACCTGTTCGGGGACTGTCGAATCGAGGATATGGAAATTCGGCCTGCCGAACGTGATGGCCAAAACCTCCGGGCAGAGCGACGAGCCGCCCATTCCCATCAGCAGGATGTCCCTGAACCCTGCTTCTTCAATGTCACGTCTGAGCTCGCGATATCTTTCCAGATCGCCGAGTTCGCGGGCGACGATGTCGAGCCAGCCGAGCCATTTCTCTTCGCCCGAAGACGTCCAGACGCCGGCGTCTTTTTCCCAGATGCGTGCGATCTTGCGCTCGCTGTGCCACGCGGCGATCTCGGCGGTCACGGCTTGGTCGATGTTTTCGGGGAGCGAGAATGTGAAAGATGAAGTGGTCATAAAGTGTTACGGCCTCAATGTTTTCTGCAATTTACGCGAGCTTTTATCTTACCCTAAGCGGGCGGGAACGCAATCGCGGCCCGTGCCCGCGGTTCGGCGGATGTTAACAATGCTGTTAATATTCCCGTCATGAGAACCGTTCTATCGCTTACCCTTTTGCTCGTTTTTGCCGGCCACGCTGCCGCGCAGGATTGTGCCGAGAATGCCGAGGTCGTTCCGCCGGAGATGCCCGACAGCGTCCGGGCGGAATACAAAAAGAACGTCGTCGATGCGGCGAAAAAGTTTGCCGCAGACCAGACAGCCGACAACATGATCTGGGTCGGGCGAAGGGCGGCGTATCTGGGTGAATACCTTGCGGCGATCGAGGTGTTTACGGAGGGCATCGGGCTGTACGCGGACGACGCCCGGTTCTACCGCCACCGCGGCCATCGGTACATTACACTTCGCTGTTTTGACGACGCGATCAAAGACTTTGAAAAGGCCGCGAGCCTTATTAAGGGGAAGCCGGATGAAGTGGAACCCGACGGCCTGCCGAACGCGAAAAACATCCCGACCAGCACTCTGCAATCGAACATCTGGTATCACCTTGGGCTCGCGTATTACCTAAAAGGCGATTTCGCAAAAGCGGAAAAGGCGTACCAGGAAGCCTATCTCGTTTCAAAAAATAACGACATGCGTGCCGCGACGGTTTATTGGTATTACATGACGGTGCGGCGTGCGGGAAAGAAGGGCGATGCGGCAAAGGTGCTCGGGCGTTTCAAGACGAACGTCGAAGTGATAGAAAACACGGATTATCTTGATCTGCTAAAGCTGAACAAGGGCGAAGTAAAGGCCGAGACGCTGCTTGCCAAGATCAGCGGCGATGCGAACACGCTCGGCTCCGCATCGCTCGCGTACGGGATAGGGAATTACTATCTCTATAACGGAGACAAGACGAAAGCGATGGAGATATTCCGCAAGATCGTCGCAGGAAACCAGTGGGCAAGCTTTGGGTATATCGCCGCTGAGGCAGAGCTAGCGCGTTAACCAGTCTTTTAGCATTTCTTCCTGTTTGTGAAAGTCATGCTGCGGTTTTGTGTTGCGGGTCATCGGCAGTTTGAAGAACACTGCCAGTTGTTCCTGGATGCCGCCTTCGCCTCGTTGTTTGGCGAGATTTAGACAGCGGGCGATCTCTATGGCGAGCGGGGCGGCGAGGATCGAGTCGCGGCAGAGAAAGTTAACCTTGATCTGCATCGTCTGGCCAAGGAAGCCGCGGATGTCGATATTGTCCCAGGCTTCTTTGTTATCGCCGCGAGGCCGGTAATAGCGGATGTCGACGATGTGGTCCTGGACGTCGTAGCCGAGGATGTCATCGAGCACGGAGCTTTTTGTCTTCACCTTTGAGGCGAGCGAATCTTCATTCGAGAGAGCAAGCCCGTCGCGGTTGCCGAGTATGTTGGTGGAATACCAGCCGTCAATGTGCAAGGCCCGGTTTTTGAGTGCCGGTGCGAGCACGGTCTTGATAAACGTCTGGCCGGTCTTGCCGTCCTTACCCGCTACTGGAACTTTCTGTTTCTCCGCAAACTCGATCAATGCCGGAATATCTACTGCGACGGACGGTGTGAAATTGCCGTAGGGGACGCCTTCCGCGATCGCCGCGTAGGCGTATAGCATCGCCGGCGATATATCCGGCGAATTTTCATCCAAAGCCGTTTCGAAACCGGCGAGCGAATTGAATATTTCGTTGCCCTCGGCGGCCAGCTTCTCGGTCGAGGCAAGATTGACTACTACGACCGAATCGCAGCGGCCTTTGAACTCGGCGAGGTTCGCACGAACAGCCTCGATCGCTTTTCGGTGCGACGGGGCCGCGAGCTTATTCTCGCCGTCGATGTTTGCGAGGAAGCGTTCGCTGCCGATCGCGGGCCACGGTTTGATCTCTTTAAGGGCGTCGGCAACCGCGACGTGCTGTTTGTATGTCAGCACCTCATGCGACTCGGCTGCGGCGGCAAGGTGGTCGCCGAAAAGGTCCCAACCGGCAAAAACGATATCAGTATAATCCGCAAGCCCCGCGGCATCTGCTAGCGGCAAACCTTCGGTCCCGATAAGGCCGTTTTTGAGCAGTTCGATGCCCGCGGCCATGGTCGTGCCGACCGCCCCGCCAAGCCCGACCACCGCAATGCCTAAAGTTCGCTTTGCCATAGAAACCGTTAATATTACGCCTTAGAAAACCGCTTTGCCAACTCGCGTTTCAACAGTTTACCGGTCGGGCCTTTGGGGATATCGTCGACAAAGTGCACGGTCTTAGGGCATTTGTAATCTGCGAGGTGGAGTTGGCAGAAGTCGATGATGTCTTGAGCGGTAACTTGAGGTTCGCCGGGCACACTCCCTACAGGTCGTGTTTCTGCCTTGAGTACGATGAATGCGGCGACCTCTTCGCCGTATAGTTCATCGGGCACCCCGATGACGGCTGCGTGGGCGACTGCGGGGTGCGTGTATAGGAGGTCGTCGATCTCGCGCGGGTAAATGTTCTCGCCGCCGCGGATGATCATGTCACTTTTGCGGTCGGCGATGTAGTAGAAGCCGTCGGCATCACGATAGCCGATGTCGCCTGTGTGGAACCAGCCACCGGCGAACGCCTTTGCGGTGGCTTCAGGGTTCTTGAAATAACCCTTGAAGATGTTCGGGCCGCGGAGCACGATCTCGCCGAGTGTGCCGTCCGGGACGTCGCTGTCCTCGTCATCGACAACGCGCATCTCGTTGCCGATCGGCATGCCGCATGAGCCCGGCCTGCGGTTCTGGTTTGGCGGGTTGAAAGTCGAGCGGCAAGTCGATTCCGAAAGGCCGTAGCCCTCGATAACGAGCACACCGAAGGTCTCCTCGAATCTCTTCAATACCTCCGACGGCACGGGGGCCGAACCGCACATTGCGAATCGCAGGGAAGTAAGCGGTGAGCCGTGAGCAGTAAGCGGTTTTCTATCTGTGCTGCTCATCGCTCGCTGCTCACTGCTCACATTGAGGAGCATCGACAGCATTGTCGCGACGGAGCCGAATGATGTGATGCGGTATTTTTCGATAATGTCCCAGAAACGCGAGGCTGAGAACTTTGGCGAGACAACCGTCGACCCGCCCGCATAAAGGGCCGACACCGTGGTAACCGAAACGGCGTTCATGTGAAAGAGCGGCATCACACTCAGCAGCCGGTCATCAGGCCCGAACCCGAGCCATTCCGTGATCTGCCGCGCATTTGCTATCAGGTTGCCGTGAGTCAGCAGGCACCCCTTTGGTTTGCCGGTCGTGCCTGAGGTGTAGATGATTATCGCCTCGTCGTTCTCAGTGATCTCGGTTTCGTCCAGTTCGTCGCTGAAGCCTTCGGTTGCGATATCCACGTTTCCGAACAGGATCGACGGCGTTCGCCCGACACCCTCGATTCGGGTCGGGATCGCGCCTTCGTCGCCGATCAGGATCAGTTTGGACTCAGAGTTCGAGACGATCCATTCGATCTCTTCAGATTTGAGCAGGCTGTTGACCGGCCCAGCCAGAGCCCCGATCTTCCAGCAGGCGAAATAGGCGATGATGTATTCGGCGGAATTGGGCAGCAAAAGGCTCACAACGTCGCCTTTTTGAATGCCGTGCTGCAACAGCATGTTCGCCGAGCGGTTCACGGCCGCATCGAACTCAGCATAGGTCCACTCGCGGCCGTCTGCCTCGGAGAACAAAAAAGGCTTTTCCCGGTAATGCGATACGCGATCCTTAAGCAATTGTCCGATGTTCGCAACGTCCATTCTTTGCAGTACTATACGTGCTAATGCGGCGGTTCGGAAATTCACGGTAACAAAACTACCCAAATGGGTGTGCCCGGGCCCGGCAGCGTTGTAATACAGTGATATTACCCGCCCAAAATCGAGGCGGAAAACTTGATAAGAATACGGAGAAATTGTGAATCGATCTTTTAAAAACCTGATCGCCGGCTCAATGCTTGCCGCGGTCTCTATTTCGTTCGGATGTGCAAGCCCCGTAGCCAATACCGGGAATCAACAATCGAACAAGGCGAATCAGAACGTGAACGCCGCGAACACTACGGCCACGCCGGCTCCGACGGCCTCGCCCGCCGCGGCGGTTAACGAGGTGAGTGCAAACGCGACGCCGTCCGAGGTCTATAAGGCCGCTCATAAGATGCGGCAGGAGAAGGACTACGAAGGCCTGAAGAAGATCTTTGCGTCCGATGTTATCGAGTTCTTTACAGAGATCGGTAAAGACGCGGGTAAGACGGTTGACGACGGCATTCGTGAAATGTTCAACAAACCGCAGGCGGAAAAAGCCGAGGTCCGGAATGAAAAGATAAACGGTGACCGCGCGACGGTCGAGTATCTGGACGAAAAGGGCGGCTGGAAAACCATGGACTTCAAAAAGGAAGGCGGAGCGTGGAAGATCAGTTTTCCAGATATGGAGATGGGCCCGGAAAAGGAAAAAGACGGCGGCAAGTAGCCTGAGTATAATAACGACGTGGAAAGCCCCGGAAGTAAAGTCTGCCGGGGCTTTTGCTTTGGCCGGAATATTGCGTTTTAGCGGCGTATTGCTTATATTCATTGCACTTCAACGGACCCTTTGCCCGCATTTGCAGCTATGGAAATTTATCGAAGTTTTATCAACGGAGAGTGGATCGAATCACAGTCGGGCAAAACCGTCCCGAACATCAACCCCGCAGTTGTAAACGACACGGTCGGTACCGTGCAGATCGCGTCGCGTGACGAAGCCCGACGCGCGGTCGAAGCCGCGTACAATGCCTTCCGCGAATGGAAACGAACTCCCGCCCCCGCACGCGGCCGCATCATCGCCCGAGCGGCCCGGCTGATGGAGGAACGCAAGGAAGAGCTTGCCCGGGCGATAACCCGCGAGGAAGGCAAAACACTTCCCGAATCCCGCGGCGAGCTTAGCCGCGCGATCAACGTGGTCGAATTTTGTGCGGGCGAATCGCGTCGGTTGGTCGGTGAGACGATACCGTCGGAGCTACCCGCAAATTTTGCGTACACCGTGAAGGAACCGCACGGCGTAGTGGCTTGCATCACGCCGTGGAACTTTCCGGTGGCGATACCGGCCTGGAAGATCGCTCCGGCATTGGTCGCGGGCAACACGGTGGTCTTCAAGCCGGCGACGCTGACGCCGATGACGGCCGTCTTGCTGACGAAGGTCTTCAACGAAGCGGGCCTGCCGCCGGGTGTCTTGAACCTTGTGCTCGGCTCAGGGAGCGAGGCCGGCGATGAGATCTTGAATCACCCTGCAGTAAAGGCCGTATCGTTCACGGGCTCGACCGAAACTGGCCTGAAGATATATGCACAGGTCGCTCCGCGGGGCGTGAAGGTGCAGGCAGAAATGGGCGGCAAGAATCCGGTCGTCGTGCTTGAAGATTGCGATATGCAGCTTGCTGTCGAATCGACCGCACAGGGAGCATTCGGTTCTACCGGCCAGCGGTGCACGGCGACGTCGCGGGCGATCGTCGTTGACTCGGTCGCAGATCAGTTTGTCGAGAAGATAGTTGAACGGGCAAAAAGCTTTCGGCTCGGGCCGGGCGACGACGCGGAAACGCATATAGGGCCTTCGGTCGATGAGGGCCAGTTCAAGACCGTGTTGAAATACATCGACATCGGCAGAGAAGACGGAGCCGAACTTTTGTGCGGCGGGAAGCGTGCGGAGGGCGACGGGCTCGAGAACGGTTGGTTCGTTGAGCCGACAGTCTTTGATCGCGTGACCACAGATATGCGGATCGCACAGGAAGAGATCTTCGGTCCGGTGCTTTCTGTGATCAGGGTCAAGGATTTCGAAGAGGCGATGACCATCGCCAACGACAGCGAATACGGCCTGTCGTCATCAATATTCACGAACGACGCGAACACTATTTACCGCTTCGTCGACGAGATCGAGACTGGCATCACGCATGTCAATTCTCCGACGACCGGCGGCGAGGCTCATATCCCGTTCGGCGGCGTTAAAAATACCGGCCTCGGTGCCCGCGAACAGGGCTCGACCGCTCTCGATTTTTACACCGAACTTAAGGTCGTTTACGTCGACTACACCGGACGCAAACGCGAAGGGAATCTCTATTGAGGCAAATAAGATATGAAATCAATCTGCAATTCGGTTGCGGTGATCCTGCTGTTGGTTGCAGCAGTGGCGGCACAACACTCCGGTCACCAGGCAGGGGAAACCACGGCATCAACTAAGCCGATCGAGCTTGTAGCAACAGACGCGATCTCGCATCGAAAGGTCGCGACCTCGAACGAGGAGGCGCAGAAGTTTTTCGATCAGGGTTTGACCTTTTATTATGCGTTCAATGATGGCGACGCTGTCCGATCATTTCGCCGTGCAGCCGAACTCGACCCGAAACTGGCGATGGCACATTGGGGAATTGCGTTAGCGGCTTATCCTCGTGGTACCGGAGGCGGAAATCCGAATGATAAAGAACGCATGAAAACGGCTCGGGATGCAATTAAGATCGCGATGTCCATGCCGTCTCCGCCTTCCGACCGAAAGTATATCGAAGCATTGTCGAAGCTCCTTCCTGACGAAGCCGGTTACGACAGGAAAGCCTCCCAGGACGCCTATCGCGAGGCGATGAAGCCGATCTTTGAAGCTACGCCGCGGGATGCCGATGCCGCCGCTCTTTATGCTCTAAGCATTTTCTATTCAGCCGGGTATACGAATTGGACGCGTGACGGTGAGCCGGTCGGCAGATGGCCGGAAATGCTGGCTGTTCTAGAGGCCGGCCTTAAACGGCATCCAAAGCACGTCGGATTGACGCATACTTATATTCATGCCGTCGAAGATTCGCTTCAGCCGGAAAGGGCTCTTGCAGCTGCCGACACGCTTCGCGGGCAAAAGATATTCATCCCGTCATTTGGTCATCTTGTTCATATGCCTGCTCATATTTATGTTCGGACAGGCAACTTTCAAAAATCGATCGAGTCAAACGAAGAGACCGCAACAATGCCGACCGATACGTTATCGGAGGACTTCAGGAACTGGCACTACAACCACGTTCTGAATTTCCTTTTGTTCTCGTATGCAATGCAGGGTAATTTTGCCAAGGTTCAACATTCGCTCGATCGCAAGTTCATCTTCAAAACGCCTCGTGCAACAGACCAGCGGCCGCGATATTGGGTTCGCTTTAAGCGTTGGGACGACATTCTAAATGCTCCGGCCCCGCCTACGGAGAGCCGCCCTGAGACGCTCACCGCTTGGTCATGGGCACGCGCGATGGCCCTGATCGCAAAAGGAGATGTCGTCAAAGCTGAAGCGGAAAGACCAAAAGATACTGCCGACACGTCCCCGCTCAGAAAGATCGATGACGCTCGGATCAACGCGGCGATCGCTCGTCAAAAGGGCGACAAGGCCGCCGAGATCGACTATTTAAGAGATGCTGTCGATGCTGAAGACACGCTTCCGTATTCCGAACCGCCGCTATCGATCTCACCGGTCAGGGAGAATCTCGGCGGTGCGCTGCTCCGCGACGGGCAGTTCGTCGAGGCCGAGAAGACTTTTCGCGAGGATCTGCGACGTAATCCGGGCAGCGGCCGCTCACTGTTTGGCCTGATGAAAGCACTTGAGGCACAGGGCAAAAACGATGAAACTGCGGCCGTGGCAAAGCGGTATGGTGACGCATGGAAATATGCCGATATTAAGTTAACTGTCGACGAACTTTAAGCAGGCCGCCGCGATCTGCAGACTCGGGTTGGGCCGAAATTGGAGTACAATGACGTCTCCTTTTTCACATATTCCGCGGTTATCATGATCCTATGACTCATCCAGAACCCAAGACGTCGTTGAAGAGTGCGATCGAAAAGCACAAGGAATTTCTTTTTCCGGCCGTGGCGACCTATTACCAGGAGCCGCTTGCTCTCGTAAAAGGCGAGGGTGAGTATGTATGGGACGACGCGGGCAACCGGTATCTGGATTGTTTCGGCGGCGTGTTGACGGTCAGCGTCGGGCATGCGAATCCAAGGATAAATGAGGCGGTCCTGGAACAGAACAAGACGATCCAGCACACGTCGGCACTTTATGCCAACCCGAACCAATCTAACCTTGCTGAGAAGCTTGCCGAGATCACGCCGGGGAATTTGAAGAAGAGCTTTTTCTCGAACAGCGGCACCGAGGCTGATGATACCGCGGTGATGGCTGCGAAGACCGCGACCGGACGGCATGAGGTCGTCGTGCTCCGGCATAGCTATTCGGGGCGGTCGGCGACCGCACTTTCGGCCGTCGGCCATTCGACCTGGCGTCCGCTGCCGGCACAGGTCGCAGGCATGGTCCATGCTCACGCACCTTATTGCTACCGCTGTCCGTTCAACGCGACGCCGGAGAATTGCGGACTTGCCTGTGCGAATGATGTCGAAGAGTTGATACAAACGACCACGACCGGCGAGATCGCCGCATTCATGGCCGAACCGATACTCGGCGTCGGCGGATTTATCGTACCGCCGCAGGGTTATTTCCAGCGTGTTTACGAGATCACGCGAAAATATGGCGGCCTGTGCATCGCGGACGAAGTGCAGACGGGCTGGGGACGCACCGGCGATAAGTGGTTCGGCATCGAGCATTGGGACTCGGGGCCGGACATCATCACGTCGGCAAAAGGGATGGCGAACGGCATCCCGATCGGCTGGACGATCGCGACGCCCGAAGTTGCCGATAAATTTCCGGGCCTTACATTTGCCACTTTCGGCGGAAATCCCGTCTCGACGGCCGCGGCTTTGGCGGTGATCGAAATGATCGAGGACGACGACCTTCGAACAAATGCACGCGTTGTCGGTAATTACCTCCGTGAAAAGCTTGAGGAGCTAAAGGATAAATATCCTGTCATCGGTGACGTTCGCGGCATGGGCCTGATGCAGGGAATCGAGCTCGTTAAGGACCGCGAGACCAAAGAACCGGCACCGGCCGCAGTCCTACAGGTCTTTGAAGAAACAAAACGCCGCGGTGTGTTGATCGGAAAAGGCGGGCTCTACGGGAATGTGATCAGAACGGGAATGATGCTTAACTCAACAAAAGACAACGTCGACGAGCTGGTCGCCGCCCTTGATGCCGCGTTTGTACAGTGCTGAACATCCGGCCGCTCGGTTTTGTGTTCAGATAACATGCGTCCTGTTGGACGTGTTAAATGATGAAACGACGATGGCTTACTTTGCGGCTGCCTGATGGAGCGTCGCCCTTCTGGTGGTTCCGCTGGGTTCCGGTCGTCGTTGTCTCCGCCATCGTCCTTTATTTTCTTTACATTGTGGGATCGGTTGTTATCGTTCCCGTCCTCGCCTCCTTCGCCATTGCATATCTTTTGAACCCGCTGGTCGTACGTGGAGAGGGCTTAGGACTGTCGCGTCCGATCGCCACGCTCGGAGCTATCGCGTTGGTCTCGCTATCTATCGCCGCATTCCTTACCTACGTAGTGCCCGACCTTTGGGAGGAAAGTTCGAAGGCCGGGCAGGCATTATCGGACAGCTTCACGCCGGAGAATGCGGCTCGCCAGCGGGCGTTCCTGAAACGATATTCGCCGCCGCTCGAACGCGTGGCCGGTGACACGATCGAAAAATTTCTGAGCGACCCGGTCGCTTTCTACGACGAATTTCTTTCGACGCCAACGACCACCATCGACCCGTCGGGCAACATTACGAAAACCAACGGCCGTGGCACGGTGTTGTGGGCAACTATCAGTTCGTCGCTCGACATGCTGCTGGTGCCGTTCTTTGTGTTTTACATACTTATCGACTTTCAGCGATGGCGTGATTCGATGGAAGGGCTTATTCCGCCGCGGTTTCGCGGGCCGTTCAGCCGGCTGTTCGACGAATCCGGCCGCATCCTTGAATCCTATGTTCGCGGCCAGCTCCTGATCGGGATGATCATGGCAGTGCTTTACGCGATCGGTTTCTGGTTTCTAGGAGTGCCGGCCTGGGCGGGCATCGCGTTGATCGCGGGGTTGCTCAATGCAATTCCGTACGTCGGCACGATTCTCGGCATTGTCTTGGCGGTTGCTTTTACCATCGCCGAGGGCGGCGGGATATGGCAGGTCAGCGCAGTTCTCGGGATATTCGTGGCGGTCCAGAGCGTTGAGGGATACTACCTTACGCCAAAGATTCTCGGCGGACGGCTGAGCCTGCATCCGATGGCGGTCCTGCTTGGATTGCTCGTCGGCGGCAAGCTTTTCGGGTTTCTCGGCTTTGTGCTCGCGATCCCCGCCATCGCGATAAGCAAGGTATTTCTGAAATTTCTTCGCGAACTTTACGAGGCCTCATCCTTCTATCACGGCGGCGAAATTCCGCCCTCTGAGGCACCGCCAGAGAACATCGAGGAACGCATCGCCGAGGCTGCGGACACCGTTCTGGCACAACAGGTCGAGGAAGACCCCGAAAACGAGGAGCCGAAAACCGAGGGCCCCAGCCACGGTGAACGCCGTTAAATTACCTGCCGCCTATAGCTAAAATCCCAAACTTAGCGTATAAAATCAGAATTCCACCGGAGGGGTAACGCAGTCAAGTTTGCCGATAGAATCATAGGCCCCGTTTCTGGCGAGGCTGTCAATCTGCACAACAGCAGTTCACGAGTGAGAGACATCCGTGTCACGAAGTGAGATAGCGACATAACAATGGTTAGCCGAAGAGAGTTCATCGCAGGTGCCGCCGCATTATCCGCAGCGGCGAGGGTCAGCGGCCAAGTACCGAAAAATTCTCGGACACGTCCGAATATTGTTTTTATAATGGCCGACGATCTCGGCTGGGGCGATCTTAGCTGCTATGGGCGGCCCGATTATAAGACGCCGAAAATCGATCGGCTGGCTTCAGAGGGCATTCGTTTCACCAACGCGTACTCCGCTGCACCGGTATGTACACCGACACGCGTGGGTTTCCACACCGGGCGTTACCCCGCGCGTCTGCCTGTCGGTCTTGAAGAGCCGATCCACGAGCGCTCCGCGATCGGTGAGCGCGTGAAAACGACCGGTATTCCGCGTTCGCATCCAACGGTTTCATCTATTATCAGATCCGCTGGCTACGACACTGCCCTGATCGGCAAATGGCACCTCGGCTATTGGCCCGATTTTGGCCCACTACACTACGGATTTGACGAGTTCTTCGGCATCATGAGCGGCGCCGTCGACCACTTTACTCATAAAGACATGACCGAGAACCTAGATCTGTACGAAGGCGAGGTCACGGTCGAACGCGTCGGTTATCTGACGAACCTGTTGACGGACCGTGCTGTTGAGTACCTCAAGCGTCCGCATGTAGAGCCGTTCTATTTGAGCTTGCATCATGTTTCGCCGCATTGGCCGTGGGAGGGACCCGGAGACAAGGCGTTCAGCGATTCGATCGAGTACAGCAGGGAAGGATTTCGTGCCGGCGGGTCGATCAAGGTTTATGCCGAAATGGTAAAGAATCTGGATGCGAATGTCGGCAAGGTGTTGGACACATTGCGCAGTTCCGGACTCGATAAAAACACGCTCGTGGTATTCACCAGCGACAACGGCGGCGAGCGTTTCTCATACCACTGGCCCTTTCGCGGACAAAAGCAGGAACTGTATGAAGGTGGCGTCCGCGTCCCTGCGATCGTCCGCTGGCCCGGCGTCACAAAAGCGGGATCGGTTTCCGACCAGCCTGTAATTACGATGGACTGGACGGCGACCATGGTAGCTGCAGCAGGAGCGAAGGCGGACGAACATTATCCATTCGACGGCATCGATGTGAGGTCGGCCTTAACGGGACAGAAAGATCCGGGCGACAGAATGTTCTTTTGGCGGACGAAGCGTCAGGGTGCGGTTCGGAACGGAAACTGGAAGTATTTGCGTGACGGCAAGAACGAATTCCTTTACAACCTTTCGATAGACGAAGGAGAGAATGCCGATTTCAAGGAACGCGAGCCTGCTATTATCGACGATCTTCGGAATGCGTTCAATAAGTGGGAAACAACATTAAAACAATACCCGGCGGCATGAAGCTACCGGGGTGAATGACCAACTATCCAAACAAATATGATGAATCGAAAGGCAGGGATTGTAATACTTTTGTTATTGTCGCTCGCGGTGTCGGGCTATTCGCAGAATGACCGTGTCGCGGACGTCGACGCTTTCGTCAAACGAGCGATGGAGGACGATAATATTCCGGGTGTGTCGCTCGCGATAATTAAGGACGGCAAGCCGGTGATCGTGAAGGGTTACGGCCTCGCGAATATCGAGCACAATGTGCCGGTCAAGCCGGAGACGATATTTCAATCGGGCTCGGTCGGTAAGCAATTCACGGCCTTTGCGGTAATGCTGCTGGTCGATGAGGGAAAGATCGGGCTCGACGACAACATCGGCAAGTATCTCGGCGAGGTGCCTCCGAGCTGGGCAAAGATCACCATTCGCCATTTGCTGACGCATACCGGCGGGATGACGGACTATCCGGATGGGTTTGATTACCGAAAGGACTACACGGAGGATGACTTGCTCGCGGCCATCAAGGCTGTACCGCTCGCTTTCGAGCCCGGCGAGCGATGGCAGTACAGCAATCTGGGCTACGTTACGCTCGGTATCATCATTCACAAAGCATCCGGAAGATTTTACGGCGATTTTTTGGCGGAGCGTGTGTTCAAGCCGCTTGGGATGACGACTGCCCGCGTTATTACCGAAAGCGATATAGTTCCGAATCGTGCGGCGGGTTATTTCGTAAGAGACGGCGTGGTGAAGAACCAGGTTTGGGTTTCGCCGACCTTGAACACCACCGCCGACGGGTCGCTGTATCTCTCGGTCCTTGACATGATCAAATGGGAAGAAGGGCTCGCCGGCGGCAAGCTTCTAAGCAAGGCTTCTTACGACCAGATGTGGACCCGTGCAAAACTGAACAACGGACGCGAGCGGCGTTACGGGTTCGGATGGTCATTGCGGAGCCTGAACGGCCGGGTCGTTATCGAACACGGCGGATCGTGGCAGGGCTTTAAGTCGTATATCGCACGGTATCCCGACCGCCGGCTTACGGTGATCGCCTTCGCGAATCTGGCGAATGTGAACCCGGCCAAGCTTGCCGCCGGTATCTCTGAGGCGTTTGACCCGACGCTAAAGCCGCAGCCCGTCGCCGACCCCGATCCGAAGCGGACCGCGGACATCCGTCAATTGTTCGAAGCAATGTTGAACGGCAATGTCGATGAGAACCGCTTCGCTCCGTCGGTCCGGAAACTCCTTCTCGACCCGAATGACCGTTTGATCGCACATCTGAAAAATATTCTGCCGATCGAAAAGTTTGAACTGGTCGAACTGCCAACGAACGGCTCACCGGGTTATCGATACCGTGCCGACTTCAAGAGCATGGCAGTGACGATCGAGGTCGAGACGGACAAAGACGGCAAGATCGAACACTTCGAGCTTCATCCAGAATAGCCGATAAAGTCTATGAGAACACTTATTAAGAATGGCCGTGTCGTCACGGCGGTCGACGATTACATGGCGGACATTTTTATCGACGGCGAGACGATAGATACGATCGGGAAGTCGCTCGATATTGAAACGGACGTTGTTATCGACGCGGGCGGAAAGCTTGTCATCCCCGGCGGGATAGATCCGCATACGCACATGGAACTGCCGTTCGGCGGGACGCAGAGCTCCGACGATTTCTTTACCGGCACGCGAGCCGCTGCCTTTGGCGGGACGACCACCATCATCGATTTTGCGGTGCAGTACAAGGGCGAGTCGATGACGGAGGCGGTCGATAACTGGCACGCAAAGGCGGAGGGTAAATGTGCGATCGACTACGGATTTCACCTCATAACGACCGATTTCGAAGACCATCATACGGAGCAGATGTACAAGGTGATGGACGAGGGCATAACGAGCTTCAAGCTGTTTATGGCCTATCCGGGCGTGTTCCTTGTCGATGACGCAACGATCTTCCGCGCGATGTCGGCGGCCGGTGCCCGCGGCGGGCTTATTTGCATGCATGCCGAGAACGGAATCGTCATCAACGAGATCATCAAGCGTTTCATAGCCGACGGCCGGACATCACCGAAATATCATGCGCTATCGCGGCCTACTATCGCCGAGGCCGAGGGCGTTCACCGGGCGATAGCGATCGCCGAAATGGCGGAATCGCCGGTTTATATTGTTCATCTTTCTTCGGCCGATGCGCTCAACAAGATACGCGAGGCTCGCGATCGCGGAATCCCCGCGTTTGCCGAAACCTGTCCGCAATATCTTTTCCGTTCGATCGACGATTACGGCGACGGTTGGGAAGGTGCCAAGTACGTCTTCACGCCGCCGCTCAGGGAAAGGCATAACTGCGGCGAGCTTTGGAAAGGGCTGAAGATGGACGACCTGCAAGTGATCTCGACCGACCATTGCCCGTTCTGCATGAAGGAGCAGAAGGAACTTGGCCGCGAGGGTTTTGACAAGATCCCGAACGGTGCTCCCGGCGTCGAGAACCGGATGTCGCTTATCTACAACGGCGGTGTTGTCGAGAACCGAATCTCGCTCAATCGCTTTGTCGAACTGACCTCGACGGCGGCGGCCAAGATGTTCGGGATGTTCCCGAAGAAGGGCACGATCGCCGTTGGTTCAGACGCCGATATCGTTATCTTCGACCCGGAAAAAGAACATACCTTCGGCGTCGAAAACGAACACATGAATGTCGATTACTCGACCTACGAAGGCTGGAAGGTGAAAGGCAAGGTCGAGACCGTTCTCTCCAGGGGACGCGTCATTATCCAGAACGGCGAGCACAGAGGAAACGCCGGCGACGGCCAGTTCTTAAAACGCGGCGAGTGCGTCAATATATAAGCTAATGATGATCAGACTTGCCGACCGTGAACTGTGCACCAGGTTCGGTGTGTTCAACGAAGTTCTTTATTACGATGGCCAGCGTGAGTCGATCGCGTTGGTGATGGGCGACGTTGACGGTGGTGAGAACGTGCTCTGCCGGCTGCATTCGGCGTGCATCGGCGGTCATGTGTTCAACAGCATCGAATGCGAATGCGCCGCGGAGATGGCAGCTGCCCAGGCGGCGATCCAAAAAGAGGGACGCGGCGTGATCGTATATCTCGACCAAGAAGGCAAGGGCAACGGCCATCTCGCCCTGATCGAAAGTATCAAGTATAAAAAGGAGCACGGGCAGGCCGAGGCGTATCGTCTCGCCGGCTTCGAAGCGGACGCCCGAAACTACCGCCCGGCTGCGAAGATAATTCGTGAACTGGGCATCACGTCGATAAATATGCTGACCGGAAACCCGGCAAAGGCGGCCGATCTTGCCGACGAGGGCATTACCGTAGCCGATACACGGCCGCTTGATCTGGAATGATGCCGGTCGCCCGTCCTTCGCGGAGAGACAAATTACGCATTTTCGTGAAGAATAAGGGGCTGTTCGGCTTCTTACCCTGATGGACAACACTCTTGTTTCCGACGCCCGCCCTGCGGGGTCCAATCATCTTCTTAAGATTCTTGGCATCGGCTTTGGGGTATCCATCGTCTTCGGTGTGGTCTGCCTCGACTTGTTCGTCCTGGGGCGAAAAGAGCCGCATCTGCCGCGGCCGTACCAGGCTATCGGTTACCAAATACTACCGGCGGTCGTTCTATTGATCGCGGCGGTCTTTCTCGTCGGATATGTCGTAAGCAATCCGGTCAACAGCCTTTACTCGTTGGCGATAGTTGCCATGTTTTATCCCGCATACCGTCTATTGAAATGGGTATCCGGCGGCGGGTCGGTGATCGAGACCGCGTGACCCGAGGAATAGCATTTGGAGAAGTGATATGAACGGCAATCCGAAATTCGCGTCAAAGTACGTCTCGCATTATGCTCTGCGTGTTCGCGACCTCGCGGAAGCGACAGACTGGTACTGCAAGTTTCTCGACGCACGTATCGAACACGACATGGGCTTTGGCGTTTTTATGACCTTTGATGAGGAACATCACCGGCTTGTCATCTTTACCGCGGACGATACCGCGGAAAAAGATCCGAACGCGGCCGGCGTCGAGCATGTAGCTTTCGGGCTTCCGGATTTTCCGTCGCTTGCGGATAACTATGAGCGGCTGAAAGCTCACGGCATCACACCGAGTCTGCCGGTCAATCATGGTTTCACGACGTCGCTCTATTACGACGACCCTGAGGGGAACCAGGTCGAGCTAAGCGTCGATAACTTCGCGTCCAAAGATGAGTGCCGGGCGTGGATGAAGACAAAAGCCATGACGGAGATAATGACGCCGCCATATTTCGGCCACCTTATCGACCCGGAACAACTTGTTCAGATGATACGAAGCGGCGCATCTCAGAGTGAGATCGCACGGCTAGGTTTTCCCTTATGATCTATTCAGACCTAACACTCTCGCGCAAACTCGAGCGGACCGAAGCTCGGGCGAATGCCGATTTTGTCGAAACCCGTGCCCGGCTCGATCCGGAAAGTGGCGCCGCGTGGATCGAAGTGGGCGGTGCGTACGCAATGTTTGACGGACCGGAATCGCCGCTTACCCAGACATTCGGGCTCGGGGTGTTCGAGGAGGCGAAGGACGAACATCTTGACCGGCTTGAGACATTCTTTGGCGAACGCGGTGCACCTGTCTTTCACGAAGTAAGCCCGATGGCCGACGCATCCATACTGCAGTTGTTCGCCACGCGGAACTATCGGCCGATCGAGCTTACGAGCGTGATGTTCCGGACGCTTGATCGAGATGTGGCCGAAACGCGTCAGCGCGATCCGGAGCTCAAGACCCGCGTCATCGCGGCCGATGAGGCCGACCTATGGGCACGCACGTCCGCCGCGGGTTGGTCGACCGAGCACGAGGGCCTGGCGGATTTCATGTTCAATTTCGGGCAGGTCAGTGCCCTATGCGACGGAGCCCACCCGTATCTCGCCGAACTCGCTGGCGAGCCGATCTCGACCGGGATGCTGTTCATATATGACGACATCTGTATTCTCGCCGGAGCCAGCACCGTCGCCGAAGGCCGCAACCGCGGAGCCCAGAATGCATTGCTTACCGACCGCCTTCGTTTTGCCGCGTCCCGCGGCTGCAAGCTGGCGATGATGGGGGCCGCACCCGGAAGCCAGTCGCAAAAGAATGCCCAAAAGAATGGTTTCCAGATAGCCTACACTCGGATAAAATGGCAGCTATTCAAATAAACCGAGCAATCGAGTTCGTCTGTGCCCATTTATGAAACGCTGTCCACAATGCCGACGGGATTACTACGACGATACGCTGAAATTCTGTCTCGATGACGGCAGTTCGCTGCTCGAAGGGCCGGGCAGCTTTTCTACACTTGAGCACGAAGCGGTGACCGTTCCGATGCACGTTCTGGTCACGTCGGAGGACGCCACGGCACAGTTCACGTCGCCGCTTTTGACCGCCCCGCCGCCCCTTAGTTCCATTGCGGTACTCCCGTTTCGAAATCTCAGTTCGGGGCAGGAAGGCGACTATTTTTCCGACGGCCTCGCTGAAGAGCTTCTTAACGTGCTCTCAAAGATCGACGGGCTGCGTGTCGCCGCGCGTACGTCGGCGTTCTCCTTTAAGAACGCCAGCACGACCATTGCCGAAATAGGTCGCTCGCTCGGTGTTGCGACGGTCTTGGAAGGCAGCGTCCGATCGGCGGGCGAACGGGTCAGGATCTCCGTCAGCCTCGTGAAAGTAAGCGACGGCTTTCAGCTGTGGTCGGAGACCTACGACCGTACGCTCGACGATATCTTTGCGGTACAGGACGACATCGCACAGTCAGTCGTGCAGGAACTTCGCGGCCTTCTTTTGGGCGTCGAACCCGAAAATGTCTCGCTTAAGGACGTTGAATCCGACGTCGCCGAGGCGGTCCGCGGACGAGCCGCTGACCCTGAAGCGTATCGGCTGATGCTCCTCGGGCGTTACCGCCTTTCGATCTTTACCCGCGAAAATGCGGAGGCGGCCATCGATTGCTACAAGCGTGCGTTGGATATCGATCCGGCATTTGCACTGTGCTGGGCTGAACTTGCCCGCGCCTATTCGATCTGCGCGGGCAAGTCGTGGGCGTCGACCGATGAAGCCTTTGAGTTGTCTCGAGCGGCGGTGATGCGTGCACTGGAACTTGAGCCGGAACTTGCCGAGGCCCACGCTCAATTAGGCAGGATACAGGCAGCCTACGACTGGGACATCAAAGTCGCCGAGGCGTCTTACGATCGCGCGTTGGCTCTTGCCCCGGGAAGTTCGTCGGTGCTCGACGGAGCGAGCATCCTGGCCTATAAAAAGGGCGATTTTGACCGTGCACTTGCACTCTCTCGCCGCGTGCTCGACCACGATCCGTTAAGCGCTCCGGTTTGGCATAACCTCGGCCTGCTATGCCATTGCGCAGGTTTGTTGGATGAGGCGGAGAAGGCTTTCAATCGGTCGCTCGAGATGCCGACGAGCGGTGTCGCGACGAGTGCTCTGCTTGCGATGGTGCTGTTAGATCGCGGCGAGACCGAGCGTGCGAAGGAAATTGTAGCCGCTGAGAGCGATGAATTTTGGCGGGATTGGGCACTCGCAATGATCAGCTATCGCGACGGGAACATTGCCGCATCTGACGCGGCCCTCGAACGACTTAAGAGCGAAGCGACGGTCGGTGATGCTTATCAGATAGCCGAAGTCCACGCCGAAAGGAAAGAGGCGGACGAAGCGTTTGCCTGGCTCGAACGCGCGTATGAAGCCCGGGACCCGGGCCTGACCCACGCTAAGGTCGACCCGCGATTCCGGAACCTCAAGAATGACCGCCGGTGGCATCCATTAATGGAGAGCATCGGGCTTGGCGATTAATTGACGGTTTCGCTACTCTTGCCGCGTATTCGGTTCGCGAGCAACACCGGTATTTGGCTCACGCACGACGTCCGACTCAGTGTCATTCAGGGTATTCGGTTCGCGTGCCGCGTCGTCCTCGGGTGCGTCGATAGTATTAGGTTCTCTCGGGTCTTGCATATAGTTTCTCCTTTGTTATAAACGGACGCTAAATGTATAGTTAGCCGTTCAGATTGTCAATCGGGAATTTCCCTCCAAACGTTACCCTACGAAACGTTGCCCGGAATGCAGGCGAGACTATTACGACGACACGCTGCTCTATTGCCTCGACGACGGCAATAGGTTTCTCGATGGACCTGGTAATGCCTCTTTCGAAAGCATCCTGCGACGAGACAACCCCCGATCTAAGGAATTGGCCGTGCGAGTCGGGCGTTCGCAATAGACAGTTCAATATCGAGTCTGCTTTTCCTATTTGCTGATCCAAACATTGTCTGCAATGTCCGAATCGGGGAACCTTCCAAACGGATCCAGAGTAATTTTGCTGATCTTGCGTTTTCCAAAATCAAGCACAGCTTGAAAATCGCGGTCGCCGTTAAACCAAACATCTTCATTCCATCGCACGATCGCTGTCTTATCGTCGATCATCTTTGCATTCGGCATTGCTTTGATCTTCTCGCTGCCGTCAGAAAATTCGACTCTGAGCTCGACCGGGGAAGGCATTTCGCCTGCTTGATGCACCGTGACTATTGTCTTGTCGCCTTGCGCAACGACCTCTTTGATCGAGCCGTTAACGCTCTCTGTGGTAAAGAGCCAGTAATACCAGAACCAATTCAGGTCACGGCCAAGCTCTTTATTCATAAAGAAAATGAAATCCCAGGGCGACGGATGCTTGAACTTCCACGTTTCTACATATTTCTTGAGGGCTGCGTTCATCGCGTCGTCACCGACGATTCCGCCCAGCATCGAAAACATTAGCGGTGTTTTGTTGTAAGTTTGAAAACCGTAGAAAATGCCGCCATAGTTGGCGTTCCACATCATCGTCGGCTCGTCTTCGTTGCCGCTTATCCTTCCATAGCTCTGCCCCAAACGATCAAGGTCAAAAGGTTTCCCACGGGCATCGGCATTCGAAAGTATATTTGAATATTGATTAAAGCCTTCGTCCATCCAGCCGTAACGGGTTTCGTTAGTTCCCACCATCATCGGTATCCATTGATGGAACGTCTCGTGATCGGCCGCCCCTTGATTTGAGTTGATAACCATCGGATATTCCATTCCGGCACTTGGGCCATCCTGCAGCGTCAATTGCGGAAAGGCGTATGGGATCAAGAGCTTAGAGTAAAACTCCAGCGCATGGCGGGAATTTTTGCCGGCGTTAGCAAACAAACCTGCCCTTTCGGGCAGGTAGAACATATGAACCGGAACAAAACCCTTCGTCGGAATGTTGGCACGCGTGCTTCGCCAAATAAATTCATTAGAGGTTGCCCAGGCACTGTCTCTTATACACATCTGACGCT
>JAUCQE010000280.1 GCA_030372865.1 Pyrinomonadaceae bacterium | reverse complement strand
TGCCCTTGAACCGCATCCATTTCTCGTAAACACGCTGCGTGCCGAGCCCGACGTTCGATCCCGCAGCCTGGGTTCCCGCGGCCTTGAAGGGCTGCGTCAAACCCGATACGTCGAGAAATCGGATGATGCCGGCATCGGCGTCGACGATCTCGTAATCCGTGTCGAGAACGAGCGTTGCCGGCGAACCGGCCGAGTCCGTGATGACCAGGCTCGAAACGTGCGTCAGGTTGTTCGGAAGCGGCAGCGTCTGGCCGTTCGCGATCGTCGTGTCGCCGAATACGTTGTCATTCGCGGCGAACGCGCCGCCCGCGACCGGATCGATGTTGCCGTACAGGTACAGCTCGAGCAGCTCTTTCGTGTGCGTCGAGATTCGCATCGTACCGGACCACGTCATCATTTTCGTGATCTTGAGGTCCTTGGCCGCGATCGCCTGCCGTTTCGATGTGTGTTCGACAAGCTCGCGCGTCATCGAGATCGTCAGTTCGTCGATCTCCGGAACGTCAATGTCGAAATCGTCGACCTCGCCGCCTGCCGTTCGCGTGCCGAGCCAGGCCTCGCCATGTCCGAAATAAAGATCTGCTGCCATTTTTCTATTTGCTCCTACGCTTCCGCGTTAAATTTCTGGGTTATAAACTGGATCTGCATCTCGACGACGCCGCCGATCACCTCGAAAGATTCTTCATGGACCAGCGGCCCTTCCCTCAGCGGCCGCGTTATCATCGCGAGCCCGACATTCGACACCTTCCAGCGGTCGTCTGTGCGTATCGCCGCCTGAATGTCCTTGAGCATCTCGCGGATGTTCGACGGGTCGGTGTCCTTGGCGGCGTAGACCCTGATCTGTACCGGCATCAGCCAGATGGTTTCCTGCGGGTTCGATCGGCCTGCCGTCTCGGCGGCATCCGCGGGAAGATCGCATATCGTGACGGCGGGCAACTCGTCTTCCTGAAAATGCACCCGCCAATCGTGCACGTTCTGGCCGATATTGGTCGCGTAGCCGTTGGCCGTCAGGATGGTCTGCATCCGGGCCTTGATCGCATCGACCAGCCGCTGTCGTTTCGAATCCGCCATTTAGCTCAAGTAAAAGACCGTCACGCCCGTTCCGACGCGTTGGTACCGTTCGACCGTGTATTCAGTTCCGTCGACCGTCAGCGTGTCGTCGCGGCGGACCGCCGTCGTCTCGCTGGTGCGGCACTGGAACGTCGCCTCTGATGCCTCGATGCGGACGCCGTTAAGCTCTACCGCATCGGTCGGATCGGTGAAGTAGCCGTTGACCGTTACGCTGCCGCCTGAGGTTTCAAAGATCCCCTCGACGCCGAAATCGTCCGTCGAGAAACACGCATCAAGATCGTCGTCGCTGATCGCCACGCGTTAGTCTTTCGTTTCCTCGCTCTTTGCCGGGGCCTTCGGCTTTCCGGCGTAAAGCACCTCGCCAAACGATGCCGCCACCGATTCGGGAAGCTCGACGGTCTCACCCTCGTTACGCTTCACCCCATCGACCAGGCAC
>JAUCQE010000279.1 GCA_030372865.1 Pyrinomonadaceae bacterium | reverse complement strand
GAGATCGAACTCGAGGACGCACAGGTAACCTTCCGTGAGCCGGCATCGATCGAGGACATTGTCGTCAGCGAGGGCCGACCGGTTATGGGGGAAAGCCGCCGTTTCGAGTTCGGCATCGAACGCGTGCTCGACAACAACTCGTCCATCGAAGCGAACGCCTTTTTCGATACGACGGTCGGCCGCGGCATCGGGCTGATCGGGATGCCCCTGGTCGGCGCAGGTCAGGGCTTTAACCAGTTCGTCGGAGAACAGAACGGAAACGCGCAGGGCGTGCGGATCGTTTACTCCCGCCGCATCGGCAGCCGGTTCAGCACCGCCGGCGGATATAGCTTCGGTACCGGCCAAAGGCTGTCGGCAGACGCGATCTCAGATCCGTCAGAACTCTTTGAGACCGCCGTTTTCCACACGGTTTTCGGCCAGTTCGAAGCGGACCTAAAGACGGGCACCAACGTGAAGACGATCTTCAGGCTGTCGCCCGACGCCACGGTTTTTGCGATCGACCCATTCCGCGGCCGGCTTGCGATCTACGACCCGAGCCTTAGCGTAATGGTCACGCAAAACCTTCCGACGCTCGGCCTGCCGATCCGGGCGGAAGCGACGGTCGACGCTCGGAACTTGTTCGATTTCCACGCCGGTGTCGCCGGTGAGGAAGGCGGCGTGAGGATCAGCTCGCAGCGACGAATGCTTCGCGGCGGTATCCTGGTCAGGTTCTAGTTAGGGTTGAAATTACGGGCCTGGTCGAAAGATGCCGCCGGTCGCTTGTCCGATCAGGCGGTTTTGTTTTGTCCAAATTATTGGATTGTCGAGCAAAAAACTGAATAACTACGCGCTTCGCCGGCCGGTATATGCCGGTTCGGCCACCCGTTATTACAGTAAATACAAGGCTTTGAGCCGAGGCAAATAGGGCCGCTGTTGGAACGCGCATTGCGTCTTAAAAAGTTCGGTCTCGTGTGCCTCTTCTGATGAAGGGAAAGATTTTCACAAGTTGGAGTTTGATATGGCTGGTCATGACGGTCCTGCTGGTTGCGGGTGCCGCCCTTAACCTTTCCCAGCGTGCCGGCCATCAACTCCCGCCGAGCGACGGCGTTTTGTGGGTCCAAAAGTCAGACGGCATCTACGCAGAAAAGGTAATCCCCGGGATGGCCGCTTCCCGGGCGGGCGTTTCGGCAGGCGATAAGCTTTTGACCGTCAGCCTTGACGGTAAGACCTTTGACGAAGTCGCTTCGGTCGCGGACGTTGCGATGTATCTCGACTCCGCAGGGCTCGGCGGCAGCCTTACGTACTTTTTCGAAAAACCGACCTATTCGTTCAGCAATAACCGCTATTTCGCCGACCTGGCCAATATCGACAGTTTCCCGCGTTGGACGCCTTCGATCATATTTCTGACCTTTGTCGGCCTTGTCTGGCTCGGGGTCGGCGTATTCGTTCTCTTCAAACAGGGCAGCCGGTCGCCGTTCGTACTGCACTTCGCGACCCTTTGCCTCGCGGCTTTCGTATTTCACGCTTATCAGCCGCTCAGGCTCGAACAGGATTTCGACCTCGCCGTCGCCTTGCTCGACGACCTTGCATTCGCGTTCTTTATCCCGCTGTTCCTGCATTTTTGCCTCCGGTACCCGGTACGCAGCGAGGTGGTCGACGCACAGCCGTGGAAGACGTATGTTCTTTATGTGCCGGCGATAAGTATCGGAACTGCCGTTCTGGTCTTCACGCTTTTGCCGCATCTGCTGCCGGAAAGCCTCGGCATTCAAATGAACTTGTTCGCCGCCGCTTACAAGATCTATCCGGCGATCAACCAGGCATTGCTTTATCACTTCGTTGCAGGTATCTCGATCGGGTCGGCACTCCTGCTCTGGCGGTTCCTCACGAATAAGCAGGCGTTGGTCCGCCAGCGTCTCAAGTGGGCGATGTGGGGCACGATCGTTTCGATCATCCCTGTCATCGGCGTAGTTATTGCACGCCGCTTCGTCTATCTTCCGGATGATACGTTCACGGTCGCTCTTACCACGCTACCGCTCGGATTGATCCCGCTCAGCTTTGGCCATTCGGTCGTTCGCTATCGTTTGATGGACGTCGACGTCGTCGTCCGTCGTGCTCTCGTTTATGCGATGACGACGCTTGCGATCGCGATGATGATCGGAGCCCTCGCTCTCGGCCTCGTCTTCCTTGCGGTCGGCAGTAACCTTTCGAACACCGAGATCACGCTGCGTGCGCTGATCGCAATCATTGCGATGGCGGCGATCGTAATGCTCAGCGAGCCGCTCAAGAATTATTTGCAGGAGAAGGCGAACCGCTTCTTTTACGGTGAGCGATACGACCTTCGCCAGGGCCTGCTCGATTTCGGCCGCACGCTTTCCGCGACGACCGCCATGGAACCGCTGCTCGAGGCTTTAACGGAACGGCTGGTGCAGGTGATGGATGTCGAGAAGGTCGCGGTCTTTATCGAAGACAAGTCGTCGCCGCTCCGGTTCCGGCAGGCAAAGGCCATCGGGCTCTCTGAGGAATTTCACATTCCGCCTGACTTCAAGCAGCTTCTCCGTCAACGTTCCGGCGATACCGGCGTCGTCCGCGCGGACCAGCTCGGCATCGCCGAGGCCGAGGCAGAATCGAACGGCAATGGCAACGGCCGGCTGCCGATGCGTCAGGAGCTTCACTACTTTGTCCCGTGCGTCGTCCGCAGCAAGATGGTCGCCGTGATCGGCCTCGGCCGTGCTAAGGACGGGTCGCTGCTGTCTTCCGAGGACCTTGAGATCCTTCGAACGGTCTCGGGCTATATCGGCGTCGCCATCGAGAACAGCCGCCTTTACGAGGAACAGCAGCGGCAGACCGAAGAGGTCGCACTGCTGAAGGAATTCAACGAGTCGATCGTCGAATCCGTCAACGTCGGCCTGCTTGCCGTCGATGAGGACGGCCGCATCACCCGTTGCAATTCGACCTTCGAAGAGATGATGGGCCGTAGCCGCGATGAATCGGTCGGCAGGCTTGTCGAAGAGGTCTTCGACGAAAGTTTCGCACTTAACCTCGGTGCGATACTGGGCAAGTCGCGGTGGCACCTGACCGAGATCCGCAACGCCTACAAGCTCCATACATACGATGCGGGCGGCCGGTCGCTGATACTAAATGTCGCCGTCGCCCCGCTCCGGTCGGTCTCAAATTCACAGACCGGCGCGATCGTCTTGCTTGAGAACGTCACCTCGCGCGTCAAGCTCGAAGAATCGCTCCAGCAAAGCGAAAAGCTTTCAAGCATCGGCCTGCTCGCGGCGGGCGTCGCCCACGAAGTCAACACGCCGCTCACGGGCGTTTCAAGCTACACTCAGATGCTGCTCGGCATGGTCCCGGACACGGACCCGAAGCACGCCCTCTTGCAAAAGATGCAGCGGCAGACCGAGCGTGCCTCGAACATCGTCGGCAACCTATTGAATTTCTCGCGTACCGGAAACGCCATCGAATGGATCGAGGTCGATATCAATAAACTCCTCGACGATACGCTTCAGCTTCTCGAACCTCAGCTTCGTAATTCGAATGTCACGATCGTAAAAGAGTACGACAGCGTCCCGCCGTGCGTGCTCGGCAACGACGGTAAGCTTCAGCAGGTTTTTACGAATTTGATCTTAAATGCCCGCGACGCGATGTTCGGCGGCGGAACCATCACGCTTACTACCCGGCGTGACGGCAAAGAGGTGACGGTCGAGGTTGCGGATACCGGCGAGGGCATCCCGCAAGAGAACCTGAACAAGATCTTCGACCCGTTCTTCACCACAAAGGGTGTAGGCAACGGCACGGGCCTCGGCCTCGCGGTCTCATACGGTATCGTTCAGGAACATGCCGGGACGATCGAGGCTCAAAGCGAGGACGGCAGCGGTGCGAGGTTCCGCCTCATCTTCCCCGACGCCGAGATCCAAAAGCAGCGCAAGGTCGGCGTCTCAGCCTAAGCCACCGCCGGGTGGTCCTTCACCGCCCGCAGCACAAACACCGAAGCCAGAAAAGCAACGAACATTATCACAGCCGCTGCCCAAAAGGTGCGGGTGACCGTCCGGTCGTCGATCGCGTTCACCGCGTTGTTCAGCAGCACGCCGCCGATCATCGGCCCGATAGCACGTGCAAGGCTCGCCCCCGATTGCAGTATTCCCAAGGCACTGCCCTGTTCATGGTCGCCTGAGATCTTCGAAACAAGGCTGGTCAACGCCGGCGACGCCAGTGCGTTGCCGATCGACATCGTCGTGCAGACCGCTAGCAGCGCCAAAAGACCGCCGTACTCCGGCCTTAAATACGGCATCGCAAAAAAGGCTATGATCATCAGGATACAGCCTGTACTGATCAGCACCGCTTCGCCAAATTTCGAGACCAGCCGGTTAAAGAGCATTCCCTGGCCGATGATCGCGATCACGCCGACATACGCGAAAAGGTAACCGTTCTGCTCCGCGTTGTAACCGTAGCGGTACGCCGTAAAGAGCACGAACGCGTAGGTCATTATCGAGAACGCCGTTATCAGCAGAAAGTAAAGCAGGTTCAGCGAACCGAAAGTCCGTTCACGAAGCGAGGTGAAAAGCTCGACAAGCCGGTTCGGCCGTTCGGCGTGGTGTTCCGCGTTCGGCTTTATGGATTCGGGCAGGACGAAATAGAGTGCGATCGCGTTCGCCAGCGACAAGCCGGCGGCAAAATAGAACGGGACATGGACGCCGTACTTACTCAAAATGCCGGCGATCGCGGGGCCGAGGATGAACCCGAGCCCGAACATTGCTCCGAAAAGCCCCATTCCCTTCGCACGGTTTTCCTTTGAGGTGACGTCCGCGATGTATGCCTGTGCCGTCGAGATATTGGCACCCGTCACGCCGCCGATGATGCGGCCGAGAAAGACGAGAGCAAGAGTTTCCGCGGCACCGATCACAAAATAACCGACCGCCGAGCCCAGGATGCTGATAAAAAGTATCGGCCTCCGCCCGTAGCGGTCCGAAAGCCGCCCAAGCACCGGCGAGAAAAAGAACTGCATCCAGGAATAGATGGCGAAAAGGAGCCCGACCTCGAACGGCGTCGCATGGAAAGGATCGGTGTTCGCGTAGAACGGCAGGATCGGGATCACCATTCCGAAACCGACAAGGTCTATGAAAACCGTGACATAGATGATTATCAGCGGTGTTGTAAAGAATTTTTCCTGTTGTTTTTCGTGCTGCATCTTCACGCGGTTGTCACATCAAAATATCATCGCAGGAACGCGTGCAGGAGCCCGAGGGAGTTCCGGCCGGTTTCAGTTTGCGTAGCAAAAGTTTAGCAAAGTCCGGATTCATAGTAGAATAACGGGATACAATAACGTCAAAACGGGGCAATTGCTGAATGCATAATTTCCAACGAACGGTTTCACTTTTCACCTTTTTCGCAGTTCTTTTTTTCTCTATGTACCAGGAAACACCGGCCAAATCCGGTAAAACCGAGAGCGCGTCCGAGGAGCGGACGGCGGCCAACGCGGCCGCTCCGGAGATCAGCTATGTGGTCTCGATGTCTAAACCGTGGACGCATCTGCTCGAAGTGGAAATGCGTCTGAAGTGGGACCAGATGCCTGCCCAGGCCGAGCTCAAAATGCCCGTCTGGACGCCGGGCAGCTATCTCGTCCGCGAATACGCCCGCCACGTTGAGGACTTTGCCGTGAAAGGCGCCGACGGCCGCGACCTCGGCTGGCGAAAGATAAATAAGAACACGTGGCAGGTAGATTCGAAAGGCCAGCGTGAGATCGTCGCTACGTACCGCGTCTATTCGAACGAGCTCACCGTCCGTACCAACGAGCTGAACGACGAGCATGCCTTTTGGAACAACGGCGCCCTGCTGATGTTCCCGAAAGGCCAGCTCACATCGCCCTCGACCGTCCGCGTCGTGCCCTACGGCAACTGGAAGGTCGCTACCGGGCTTCCGGCAGTTGCCGGCCAGGCGAACACGTTCCGCGCGGCTAACTACGACATCCTTTACGACGCGCCGTTCGAGGTCAGCGATTATAAAGAGATCAAGTTCATGGCCGGCGGAAAGCCGCACCGCTATGTAGTGACAGGCGAGGGAAATTACGACCTCCAGCAGATGGCCACTGACACTGCCAAGATCGTCGACGAAGGCGTAAAGATCTTTGGAGAGCTGCCGATCGACGACTATCTTTTGATACTTAATCTTCGCGGCGGCGGCGGCCTCGAGCACCTCAATTCGACCGCCCTGCAATGGAACCGCTTCGGCTTCAAACCGGCGGCAAACTATAAGCGCTTTCTCGGCCTCGTCGCCCACGAATATTTCCACCTGTGGAACGTAAAGCGCATCAGGCCCGACGTTCTCGGCCCGTTCGATTACGAAAACGAGAACTACACTCGTCTGTTGTGGGTGGCTGAAGGCGCGACGTCGTACTACGAAGGCATCCTCCTCCGGCGTGCGGGGCTGATCACCGATAAGGAATTTCTCGAGGGCAAGGCGTCGATGATCGAGCAGTTGCAGAACCGGCCGGGCCGTTTCGAGACCAGCCTCGAAGAATCGAGCCTCGATGCATGGATCAAGTACTATCGTCAGGACCAGAACGCGATCAACAACCAGGTCTCGTATTACGACAAGGGCGAGATCGTCAGCATGATGCTCGACATCGCGATCCGCACTGCGTCTAACGGTTCAAAATCGATGGACGACGTGATGCGGTACCTGTATGACGAGTTCTACAAGAAGAACCGGAACTACACACCTGAGGATTTCCAGAAAGCCGCCGAAATGGCCGCGGGCCGCAGCCTTGACGATTTCTTTTCTAAATACGTTCGCGGCCGTGAAGAGATCGATTACAACTCGATCCTCGAAGGCATTGGCCTGACGCTTACGACGACGCGGCCGAACGAACGCCGTGCTTACATCGGTGCCGACATGGCCGAAAGCGACGGACGGCTTACCATCCGCGCCGTTCCGCAAGGCTCGCCTGCTTACGAACAGGGCCTGAACTTCAACGACCAGATCATCGCGATCGACGGATACCGTGCAAGCCAGAATTTCCTGAACACCTATCTCGGCGAAAAGAAACCGGGCGATAAGGTGCGGCTGACGATCTTCCGGTTCGACCAGCTTCGCGATATTACTTTTACGCTTGGCAGCAACACCCGGACCGACCATGCATTTGCCCCGGTGAAACAGCCGACGGCAAAGCAGAAGGAACTGTACCGTCAGTATCTCGGCGGCGACCTTTAATTGCGTTTTGCGATATGCGTTTTATACGATCCAGCGTGGCAGGGCTCTTGGCCCTGTCCGTCATTGCTTCGGCCTGCGGGACTGATCCGAAGCAGCCGTCCTTCGGCGGCCTGCCGGTGTCGCTCGCCGACTTGCCGGCTGTCCGTTTGAACTTTCGCTATGAAGGCGACGTGCCCGCTCCGGAACTTCCGCCTACCGCGGCGGAAGAGCGGAACCAGGCGGTACAAACCGATTTCGACACGAACCGGCCGGGCGAGATACTTGACCGCACACTGACCT
>JAUCQE010000278.1 GCA_030372865.1 Pyrinomonadaceae bacterium | reverse complement strand
TTCGCAACTCGTCGGCAGCGTCAGATGTGTATAAGAGACAGACAAAACGCTCGGCGGCAAGGCGGCATTGCTGACGCCCGTCCGCGTCGGCGGTGCGACCTTCGGGCTGCTGGGCTTCGTTTGGAGCAGCCAGATAAAGTTCGAGAACCACGACATCGCCCTTGTCGAAGGCATCGCCGACCAGATCGGAACCGCCCTTGAACGCGACCAGCTTTCCGCGGAGGTCATGCGCCTCAAGAGCGAGCTATACCAGCGTTCGAGCGAGATCGTCGGCCAGGCGTCCGGCATTCGACGCGCGGTCGAGCTTGCGCTCAACGTGGCCGATACGAACACCACGGTGCTGATCCAGGGCGAATCCGGCACCGGCAAGGAACTGCTTGCCAACCTCATCCATTTCAACTCCGGCCGCGAGGGCAAGCCGTACATCAAGATCAACTGCGGTGCGATACCCGAGACCTTGCTCGAGTCGGAACTTTTCGGCCACGAAAAAGGCGCATTCACCGACGCCCGAACCCAGCGACGAGGCCGGTTCGAAGAAGCCGACGGCGGCACGCTTTTCCTCGATGAGATCGGCGAGATGTCGCTGCAGGCACAGGTGAAACTGCTCCGCGTGCTGCAGGACGGCGAGTTCAACCGCATCGGCGGCAATAACGTCGTCAAGACCGACGTCCGCGTGATAGCAGCAAGCAATATCGATTTGGAACAAGCGGTAAAGGCCGGCAAGTTCCGCAGCGATCTCTACTACCGTTTGTCGGTTTTTCCGATCGTCCTGCCGCCGCTCAGAACACGCATCGAAGACATCCAGCCGCTAGTTTTCCATTTCCTCGAACGCTACAAGGAAAAGACCGGCCGTTTCATTTCCGGCATCTCGAAAGAGGCGATGCGGGCGTTGGTCAATTACGAATGGCCCGGCAACGTCCGCGAGCTTGAGAACGCCATCGAACGCGCCGTCATCATCGCCTCAGGCCGTCAGATCGAGCTCCACGACCTGCCGGAGGCGATCAGCAAATCCGCATTCGAAGCATTCGCACAGGCACGGCAGGAGCGTGCAAAGGCAGCAGCGGAAGGCCGGTCCTTCGGTATCGAGATCGAGCTGCCGTCCGCCATCGACGAGGTCGAAAAACGCGTTATCCAGGCAACGCTCGACTACACAGAGGGCGATAAGTCCCAGACCGCCCGCCTGCTCAACATCGGCCGCAAAACACTTCACCGCAAGCTCGATGAGTATGGTATCGAATAACAGTCGGTTGCTATCGAACGCCGCCTGTCTCTTATACACATCTCCGAGCCCACGAGACAGC
>JAUCQE010000277.1 GCA_030372865.1 Pyrinomonadaceae bacterium | reverse complement strand
AAAATCAATGAAACTGGCGTCGGGGACGGGCATATGTTTAGTTTTAGTGACCTTCAAGGTAGTCGCTTTCACTGCTGCCTGTACTCCGAATGCCCGGATCATGGAATCCGCGAAGACACCCGAGCCCGCGGCCTCGGCTGAACGCCCACAAAAGAACGCTTTCGAGACTGACCTGGATGCAATGCGGACCGCGGATTTTCAGTATATTTTCGTCTTTCGCCGAAAGGACGGGGCCGAACTCGATAAGGACGACAAGAAGTTTATAAATGCCCAGAAGCCGCTCGAGGTGAACCGTGTACGGTTGTCCGACGACGGACGGGCGGTTATCTTTGGTTCTAATTTTAGGCTGCCGCCTGAATCGCTAGACAATCTAATCGAACGATACCAGTTCGAGGACTATTCAAAATCGGAACTTCCGGAACCGGCAACGAACTCGGTTTCGAACCAGAACCAGTAAATATTGTCCGGTACATCTGATGAGCGAGAACGACAACAAAAAGGTAAAGGTCGCGGTCGCCCAGCATGGCGACCCGACGCGCACGATCCTTCTTACCTTGCTTATAGTCATTGTGGCGGTTATCGCCGCCGCTGTGATCCTCTCGCTTTCGTATCTTTCATTCCTTATCGCGGCGTCGATCCTTTTTGCATATTTCCTGGCACCGCTCGTCGGGCTTGTCCGCAAACCGTTTCGAGGCACCCGATTCGACAAAGCGATGCCGCGTTGGCTGGCGATATTTATCGTATACGTCTTTGTGTTCACCCTTATCGGGTTTGGCATCGCGTACATTGCGCCAAGGGTGTCTGAACAGGGACGCGAGTTCGGAGCGAATATGCCGGCCTATGCGGCGAGCATTCGAAGGACAGTTGATGATGTTAATCGACGCTTTGACCGGCTGCGGATACCGGAGGAGTTGCAGACCCGCATAAACGACCAGGCCGTTGCGGTTGGAAATTACATTACTGACGCCTTCAGTGGTTTCCTTTTCAGTGCTGCAAAATTTGTCCCGTTCATTATCATCGTCCCCATCTTCGCTTTCTTCTTTTTGAAAGAGGCGGGTTTTATTCGGTTACTGATAATCCGAGTGTTTCCGCCCGGCCCTTTACAGGACCGTGTAGACGCGATCGTTCAGGATGTGAACCGAACTTTGGTCTCCTACACGCGAGCTCAGATAATTTCAAGCATTCTTATCGGCACGCTTTGTACGGTCGGGTTTTACCTGATCGGACTTCGATATGCCTTGCTGCTCGGTATTTTGGCGGGGTTGTTCGAGATAGTTCCGTTGCTGGGGCCGATCACGATAGGAATAATTGCGACGGCGACGGGTGCCTTTGGCGAAGATCCGATGCGAGGAGTTTACACCGCAATATTCTTGATTACCTTGCGTGTGGTCCATGACTACGTTACCTATCCGCGGATCGTACGCGGCGGCATCCAACTTCACCCTTTACTTATTATTCTCTCGGTGATCGCGGGCGAACAGGTTGCCGGTATTCCGGGAGTTTTTATCGCGATACCCATCGTGGCTGTATTTACAGTTATCTATCGCCATATCCTTGAACATCACGGCGAAACAAGTTTGTTAGCGGGGTTGAAGGACGAGGAAACCGAAATATCGGTTGAGGTCAGCTAGTAAACGAGAAACCTTACGGAACTGATCGTCGAACTACGAGGCGACGAAACTTCTCGATCTCGGGCAGGGCAACTTCCAGCAGCATTACGTAACACGGCATAGAAAACTCAATATTTAGCAGCTTAACCGCATCTTTCGCCGTAGTTAGGAGACATGCCGCACCGCTCGCGACTGCCTTTCGTTCTATTGCTCGAACATTGTCAATGGAATAGCAGTGATGGTCTGGAAAAGTCTCGGAGCCCGTTAGACGAAACCCTGCAGCACTAAGCTGACGAAAGAACGAATCAGGGTTCCCCAATCCGCAAAATGCGAATGGCTCCGGAAACGACTCCGGTTTCATTTCAACAGTCTCATCTTGATCGCCTTGTCGCAGATCATCGAGTCGAACCATTCCGCTAAATCGATTTTCCGACCGAAATAACCCTATCTCACGGCTAACACCGCGCACGCGAGCCTCTATTTCCGAGACGTTTTGGCTCTGTTCAGTACGCGTGATCACGACAGCGTCTGCCCGAATCAGGGAAGATATCGGTTCGCGGAGCCGTCCGGCCGGCAGCATCCGGCCGCCACCCCAAGGGTTGGTTGCGTCAATGCAAACAATGTCGACGTCGCGTTTTGCACACCGGTGCTGGAACGCGTCGTCCAACACGAATGCCGTGATGCCGAAATATGCATGGGCCCATTCTGCGGCAGCGACTCGGTTGGCGTCGGCGATAACGACAACGCCGCGGCCCAAAAGACGTTCGGCCAATTCAAACGGTTCGTCGCCTGCCGTTGCCGCGTCAGCAAGGATCACTTTGCCATCAGAAACAAGCACCCGCGCTTTAGGATCTTTCCTTGCATATCCGCGGCTGAGAATACAAACCTTTTCGCCTGCGTCCGAGAGGATTGCAGCAGTTAGAGCTACAATTGGCGTCTTTCCGGTGCCGCCGGCGGTTAGGTTGCCGATACTTATCGTTCTGGCTCCTAGCGGGTGTGATGCAAGAATCCCTCGGTCATAAAGCGCGTTTCGAAGCCGGCTCACTCCGCCCCACAGCACTCCGAATGGGGAAAGAAGATTCATTTCGTATCGAGGAAGTTTTGGAGCATCTGCTTGCCGTGCTCCGTAAGGATCGATTCCGGGTGGAACTGTACACCCTCAACCGCGACCTCGCGGTGCCGAACTCCCATTATCAGGCCATCGGGCGATTCGGCGGAGATCTCAAGGCACTCGGGCAGCGACTCTCTTTCGATCACCAGTGAATGGTAGCGTCCGGCGAAGAAACCGTTCGGGATGCCGGCAAACACCGCTCGCCCGTCATGATGAATTTCCACCGGCTTGCCGTGGACGGGCTCTGGAGCCCGGACCACCTTGCCTCCATAAAACTGCCCGATCGCCTGATGGCCAAGGCAAACGCCGAATATTGGGATGCGTCCTGAGAATCGCTCGAGTGCCGGTATAGAAACACCTGCGTCATCCGGCGTTCCCGGTCCGGGAGAGATCAATATTCTGTCCGGTTTGATATCGGCGTCGATCTCATCGACGGTGACCTCGTCATTACGGACGACCTTCATCTCCGCCCCGAGTTCACCGAGATACTGAACAAGGTTGTAGGTAAAGGAATCGTAATTATCGATTACAAGAAGCATAGATTCACCTAATAATTTCGCACTTATCCCACAATTTCACAATCGTCATCGAATGCGGCAGTAATCAGTGGAAACGCAAGAAAGACGTTTACTAAATCGCCGTTTGCTACTATCATTAGCCAATTCGAGTTGGAGTCCCACTATGAAGTACCCGATCTTTTTCTTCCTTTTGCTCTTCTCTTTTTCAATTTCCGCCACTGGTCAAACAAATCCTTCCGCCAGATCAACGCCGGATCCCGAGGCTGAACAGCGGCGCAAGGATGCCGCTGTTGCGTTTCTCCGGGAGACGATGATCGACGTCGCGAACATGCGGACGCTTGAGAACCGAATCAGCTTCACGTCCGAACTTGCGGCGCTGCTTTGGTATCACGACGACAAGGAAGCGCGCCAGCTGTTCGGCTCGGCGGTCAATGACTTTAAGGCGTTGCTGCAGCAGTACGACATGCAGATGAATGCCGTTGGTATGCCGTCTGAGAATGAGCGTTCCTATGGCCCTATGTTCGGTGAGGCGAGCGACCGGGCGAAAGTTTATCGGAAATTCCGAACCGCGATGGGTGTCCGTCAGCAGATCGCATTAAGCATTGCGGAACACGAACCAGAGCTTGCCTATAACTTCTTTTACGACAGCATGAACGTGCTGACGAACCAGGAGTTTCGCAAGCAGATGGAATCGAACGACGCGAACTTCGAAACTCAGCTCCTGGCCGCCATCGCAAAAACGAATGCCACGCGTGCCATGGACCTCGCCCGTAAATCGGTCGAGAAAGGATTTCTTCAGCAGCATGTCGAACTGCTGAAGCAGATCTATGACAAAAGCCCCGAAAAGGGAGTCGAGTTCGCCGGCATCCTATTATCGAAGTTGAAAAGTACAAAGGCCTCAGAGGTTTCTGCGTGGCCGGTCAGATCGCTGATCGATTTTGGCGAGTCGACCATTAAGTCTGAATCGTCGGATGGGAAAAAGAAGGCGATCTACACGCGGGCGGAATTGCGGGACCTGGCGGAGATCCTGGCGATGAGCCTTTTAGAGGGCGAAAGCGAATACGCCTCACCGCTTTCCCACGTAGAAACAATTCAAAGATATAGTCCTGGAAGAGCGGCACAAGTAAAGGCGAAATTTCAAGATCGAAAAACAAATGGCGGAACTGGTTCCGATTACGAAGTCGCAGGCGTGGGAGGGCCACCGCCTCCTCCCCCTCCACGTGCCCGGCCGTCAGGAGAAAGAAGCGGAACCGTCGAAGCGGGTCCGGTGGAAAAGACCGAAGAAGAGAAGTTACTCGAACAAGTTGCCGGGATTTCCAAGAGCGGGCTTCCGAAGGACGAGCGAGACCGCATCGTTGCAAAGTCGCGGGACATTATTGCCAAGACCGAGGGACGCGGAAAGAAGATCATGGCTCTCGGCATGTTAGCGGCTCAAGTGCGAAAAGCCGGCGACACTCAGCTTGCGACCGATATTATGCGCGATGCGTCGGCACTTGTTAGTACAAATCCTAAGAACTATCAGGATTTCATGTACACGTGGATGCTGATCTCGGCATACTCTCAGGCCGATCCGGATAAAGCTTACCCGACGATCGAGGAGACAATTCTTCGCTTGAACGACCTGATAAGCGCGTTCGTCAGGATCGGAGAATTCGTAGATGTAGCAGAGGAAATGATCGTTGACGGTGAGGTACAGGTCGGAGCATTTGGCGGCGGTATGCTTCGGGGAATATCGGGCCAAATGAATATTGCCGACTCGGTGTTGATGACGCTTGCCGTGCACGATTTCGACAAGCTCAAGAACGTCACTAACAGGTTCGACCGTACCGAACTGCGCGTAATGGCAAAAATGATGGTCTTGCGGACGGTTTTCGGAAAAAAGCCTGAAAAGAATCTTGATGCCGCAGCAATGGAACTCAGCGAGGAAGGCTTTTAGAAGCGGCCTTCCTCATCATGTTCAGGCGAGGCTCGTCCCCAGCAGCCACTGCCCGCCGTCAACGACCAGTGTCACGCCATTAACGTAGCTTGCAGCATCTGACGTAAGGAACAACGCGGCATTTTCAATATCGGCGATCCTGCCGAACCGCCGAAGCGGGATCTTTTTCACGATCATTTCCTTGAACTGTTCGGGCAGTAACCGCTTCATGCCTTCCGTATCCTCGATAGGGCCGGGGGCGATGCCGTTGACCCGAATACCATACCTGCCCCACTCTACTGAGAGATTCCGCGTGATCGCGTCAACACCAGCTTTGGCAGCGGACACGTGTATCTGCATCGGCGTTGCCAAGTAATGGAGCGTTGCGGAAATATTCAGGATCTGGCCTTTCGACTTTTTAAGCTCTTCGAAAGCTGCGCGGCATACGTTGAAAGTCCCTTTGGTATCGATGTCCACGACCGTCCCGAATCCGTTGGCGGAGAGCTGATCTGCCGAACACAGAAAATTTCCGGCGGCTCCGTTCACAACAATGTCGATCTTGCCGTAATGCTCAACGGTTTTCGCGATCGCGTTCTCGACCGCGGCGTAATCGCGAACGTCGGCCGAGACGGTAAAGCATTCACCCCCAAAGGCCTCAACGGCTTTTTTCATTGCCGAAAGGTTTTCTTCCTTACGGCTAGTTATCGCGAGGTTCGCCCCATGTTCGGCAAACGCTCTGGCGACGCCGCCGGTGATTCCGGTTCCTCCGCCTGTAATGAACGCTACTTTATCCTTTAAGATGTCTTTAGAGAAGATCGTTTCCGTCATATTCGCAACGATGTTAACACAAAAGCTTTTCCGTCCGCGTCATGCACTTATCCTCCTATCCCTTTTGTTCGCTGCATGCTCTTCAAAGCCGACCGACGTAAGGACCGTCCTGCCGGCTGACTCGCTGGTCTATCTGGAAGCGAAAAGCCTCGGGGCGGCGCTCGGAGCGGTCACGGAAAATTCAAAATTCAACTCACTCGCTACGACAAAGCCGGATCTTTCGTATCTGAACCGCGTCGAGATCGGCGTTGCAGTCACGGGTTTTGAGACGTCGGAGCAAAAGGTTACGGAAGAGAACTCCGTTCTGAATTTTCAGCCGCGGTTCGTTGCAGCCGTAGAGACACAGCTATGGAACTTTCAGGCGATCACTTTTACCGAAGAAAACCTTGGGGCTTTTATCAACGAAGTGTACGGCGGAGAAGTACTACTTGAGAGCTCAGATAAACATGGTGGAAAGTACTATGTTTGGACGTCCGACGACGGACGGAAAGCCTTCGGGCTGGTTCTCGGCAGCTTGATCCTTTTTGGCAACGACGAGTCGGCTCTCGAGAAGGCCGTTGCGGTACGACGAGGTGATGCCGACAGTATCGCCGGCGACTCCAGGCTTCCAAAGGACGGAAAGAGCCTTGCATTCGGCTTCGTCTCGCGAGACGGCGTTGCGCAGATCTCGAACCTGGCAGGCATTTCGCTCGCAAAGCAAGCAGGAGAAGACGGGGAGGTGCAGAGTTTTATTGCCCGGATCTTGCCGGAACTTCTCCGAAATTCACTCCAGGAAATTACGTGGACAGCTGCCAAAACGGACAGTGGTGTTGAAGATAAGTTGGACATAACGGTATCGGCAGAGGCGGCCACGGTTTTCAGTGAGACGATAAGGCCGGGAGACGGGAATATAGACGGATTCGCCCCGTTTCTCAGTGGTGCATTTGAGTCGGTGACGAGTTATAACATCGCGGACCCGCGACTCGCTTGGCGAAGCTTGCTGCTAACGGCCGAGAAGCAAACCGATGCGCTCGCCGGCAGCCTGATAGTTGCTTTTGCCGATAGCTTGTTTGAGCCTTACGGCGTTGAAAATGGCGAACTCTTTCTCGCGTCGGTAGGTTCACAGATCGTTACCGTGCGTTCAACCGGCAGCGAGACAAAGAATGTTGTTCTGGCGGACGTGAAAGACATTACCGGATTGAAACAGGCGGTCGCGAAGGAGTTGGGCGTGGCCCGTTCGCCCGAAAGGGTAATGGACGCGGATGTTTGGCGATCCGAGGATGGTGAACTGGTACTGATCATCGCCGATGGAAAACTGGTGCTCGGGGACCCCGAAGCGGCAATGCAATGCCTTGAGCATTATCGACGCGGGCCGGATCCTAAAGCGGCGGCGTCAATTGAATCTCTGGCACGTTCAAATGCAGTGGCTGTGACCACCGGAATAGACCCAGATACCGCGCAAAGCGTTGTGAACGTGATCTCAGAATTGAAGGACCAGAATGCGAAGCAGAATCTCAGCTACACAACCGAAACGCGGTTCACCAAGAAGGGCATCGAAAGGCGAAGCGTTTCCGACTTTGGTCTGATCGGGACAATAATCGCTCAGTTCGCACCCGAGAAATAGACTTAATCGACACGTCCCGCATTTCTCTTTAGCCGTCGTACGTTCTTTTCGATCCACCGTTCGGCCTCATCGTAACGGTAGAATTTACTTTCATCGCGCCGAAAGGCCGCCGTATGGTTGTATCGCCTCCCGTTTTGATGGATCGTCGGGTGAAATACGTGCAGCATCTCGTGGAAGAGAACATACTCGAGGACAAAGCGAGGTGTTTCAGCAGAATCGAGCGATCGGCTTATTACGATCGTGTCGTGGGTCGAATCATGATGTCCAAGTATCCGGTAGGTTCGCCTTGCGGACCAGGTCAACGTCGGCTTGTGAAGCGTTCCGCGGAAATAAGAGACATTTAACGACTCGAAGATCTCGTCCAGGTTGTAAACACGGCCCTGGGTTCCGCTGACTACCTTTCTTCCGCGGGTCCGCCGGCTCTCGGTCGCACGGGTCCGCATCTCGTCGGACTTTATGTAGGCCCCGTAGACCTCGCGGGCATTTTTCGGCACCCGCCGCCGGTATAATTTCGAAACGAGAACGTATGCCAGCGCCCGCTGTACGTTCAGCGGCATGTCGCGGCAGATCTCAGCGATCCGCACAAAGACCTCGCCATCCCTAACTCGGATCGTATGATTTATCCCGACATATGGATAGAACCGAACCTCGATCTGCGGCGGGCGACGGTCTTTGTCGTAATGCAGGAAGGCTTCGCGATAAAAATCCCGGATCGCTGGGATCAGATCTTCTGCAGGCATGTTAATCAGGGTTAAACTAATAATCGTTGACAGAAATAGCTGTGAAATGCTATTCCTTTTAATGCGAGGATACCGTTGAACGGCTCCTCCTCTCAAATCTCACTGTGACAAAATGCAGGTCCGGCATCCAAACCTGACAAGCGAGAAAACCCGCACCTTTCCTGATTCCCGCGGCCAGACCATTCTTACTGCTGTAATTAACGAACATTTTGTCACGGGCGAGCCTGTCGGTTCGAAGGCCATCGCAGACAAGTTTGCAAACGCTTCGGGTTTAAGCTCTGCAACGATCAGGAACGTGATGGCTGAACTCGAAGAAATGGGGCTGCTCGAACAGCCGCACACTTCGGCCGGCCGGGTTCCAACGGACAAGGGATATAGGTTTTACGTTGATAATTTGCTGGGAGTTCTCAGCATTTCGAATGACGACCTGAGCCGGATCGGTAACGAATTTGGCCTTGTCGCTGACGATTTTGCCGAGACTCCGGACAGATTGATGGAGCGGACGTCACAACTGCTCTCGGTTCTTTCAAATAATGTAGGCATCGTGGTATCGCCGAGCCTGGCGAATGACCGCCTGCAGCATATCGAATTCGTAAATCTTTCAGAGGGACGCGTACTTGTCGTTCTGGTATCGTCACCGAATATCGTTCACAACCGGATAATCCGGCTGAATGTTGCCCTCACAAGGGAAGAACTTGAGAGATGTGCGAATTACCTTAATGCCGAACACGCCGGTAAGAGCCTTGCCGAGATCCGTGCCGAGATCCTTCGCTTAATGCATGAGGAAAAAGCACTTTTCGACAAACTGCTTCAAACGGCTGTCATCTTATGTTCTCAGAGTATCGAGGACGATGATGACCAGTTGGGCGAACTCTACATCGAAGGCACGTCGAACATTCTTACGAAGCGCGACTTTGCCGACCTTGAAAGGCTTCGCGAACTGCTTGCAACCATCGGCGAAAAATCGCGTTTGATCCAGATACTGAACGAATGTGTCGAACGCGACCCTTCGAAACCGGGGAATGTGCAGGTAGTTATCGGAAGCGAGAACCGTTCGCCCTCGCTTCAAGACTGCACTATCATCTCCGCTCCGTACCGCATCGGTGACAGCTCTGCGGTCGGCACCCTCAGCGTCCTTGGGCCAACGCGTATCGAATACGCCCGCATGATCTCGATCGTGTCTTACGTAGCTAAGGTGCTCGAGAAAGTGATGTCCAGGGAAACCTCCAACAACTAGCCCCTCAGCGGCCCGTCCGCTGCCAACCTAATGGATCCTAACGAGGAGATCAGTGACTTTGAGGTCGTGATGGACGACGATGCCGAAGATTCGGTCTCGGTCGACGATTTCATTCGCGAGCTCGAAGCAAAAGAAAAAGACCTTCATATCACCGCGGACCTTACGCTCATAGAGGTAGATGATACGGAGGACGACGAAAGCGCGACGGTGACTTCTTTAGAGCCGTTCGTTGCCGCTGTGCCTGCTTCCGGCTCTGAATCCGTACCGGTGATGCCGGTAACCGCTCGACGCGATCTGGAGGTTCAACCCTCGGTCACGACTCGAGAGCTCGAGGAACTAAGGCGGAAAGTCGAGTCGCTTGAAGACGAGCGGGCCGAGATGTTGATGGGGCTCCAGCGTCGGGCAAACGATTTTGATGCCTTCAAGGCACGGACCGAACGCGAAACGGCCGAGATCTGTCTCTTATACACATCTGACGCTGCCGA
>JAUCQE010000276.1 GCA_030372865.1 Pyrinomonadaceae bacterium | reverse complement strand
ACGAGATACACAGCGCTGTCTCGTGGGCTCGGAGATGTGTATAAGAGACAGGGAGTCGGGTATAAAGATCCCGCTTCCGGCCGACGTGCTTGCGAATTCGCCGCCTGTGCCCGCCCCTCGAATAGCGTTGTCGGCTGCCTCGCTGGGCATTGACGCTTCGTTCGTCGACCTCAGGCTCGGGTTCCCACGGCCTCCCAACCTCTATCTAAAACATCACTCATTTTTGATCTAGTTTTTCCGACGCGGTAGTGTTGCCTGTTTTTCTGTAGAAACGGGTTGCATTTCTGCGCCGTTGTGTTTTTAAATCACGGCGGAAAATCATCGATCGTTAACTAAGGACAACTAAGGAGAAGACTAATATGAAGAAACTCACAATGATCTCAATGCTCGCTATCGTCGCTGCGTTCGCGGCGGCGTGCGGCTCCGGTGCAAGCGGCGACGCTGCAGCCGGAAAGACCATAAAAGCCGGCCCGGCCGGAAACAACCTCACCGCGACGCTTTCAAGCAAAGATGGCGTGCTCCGCAAGGGCAAACAGGATTTCACGCTGACGTTCACGGATGCCTCAGGTAAGCCTGTAAATGTCGGTTCGGTTTCGCTGAATTTCCATATGCCGGCAATGGGAACGATGGCGGTGATGAACAACCCCGCAACGTTCACGACGACCGCGACGCCGGGTGTTTACGCCGGTAAGACGGACCTCGAAATGAGCGGCGAATGGCAGGCTCAGATCGCCTACGAAGGCCCGGCAGGGACGGGCAAGGCAAACCTGCCGATAACGGCACAGTAAAAAGGGAATCTCCCGGCAGACTCTAAGGCAATGATCAACTGGTTAATAGAGTGGTCCATTAAGAATCGCGTCATCGTGCTCCTGATCTATATCGGGATCGCGTTCGCGGGCTACTGGGCCCTTACACGCACACCGATCGACGCGATACCTGACCTTTCCGACAACCAGGTCATCGTGTTCACCGACTGGCCCGGCCGTTCACCGCAAGAGGTGGAAGACCAGGTCACATACCCGTTGGTCACCGGTCTTCAGGGCCTGCCGGGTGTTCGCACCGTCAGGGCGAGTTCGGCATTCAGTTTCTCGATGGTCAATGTGATCTTCGAGGACGATGTCGAACTCTACTGGGCACGGACGCGAATTCTCGAACGCCTGAACCTGGTTGCGAATCAGCTTCCGGCAGGCGTTACTCCAACGCTCGGTCCGGACGCTTCTGGCCTTGGACAGGTCTATTGGTACACGCTCGAATCCGAGACGATGAACCTGCGGGACCTGCGTACGATCCAGGACTGGTTCGTCCGGTATCAGCTGAATTCGACGCCGGGCATCTCGGAGGTTGCGACCGTCGGCGGGTTTGTCCAGCAGTATCAGGTCAACGTTGACCCGAACAAGCTTCGTGCATACAACATTCCGCTGTCGACCGTACTCGAATCGGTCGAGCGGTCAAACAATAACGTCGGCGGCAACGTCGTCGAGCAGGCCGGTGAATGGGCGGTGGTACGCGGCATCGGGCTGGTCGAATCGGTGGAAGATGTCGCCAGCATTGTCATCACATCTCAGAACGGTACACCCGTATACGTTCGCGATATCGGTGAGGTGACGATCGGGAATGCCTTCCGCACCGGTTCGCTCGACAAGAACGGGAAAGAAGCCGTCGGTGGCGTCGTGATAATGCGTTACGGCGTCAGTGCTCTCGAGGCGATCGAGAACATCAAGAAAAAGATAGAAGAGATCAAACCGGGATTGCCGCCCGGGGTTGAGATCGTTCCCTTTTACGACCGAACCGAGTTGATCAACCGTACGGCGGACACCCTAAAAGACGCTTTAATAGAAGAGTTCGTACTCGTTACCCTCGTCAACCTTCTCTTCCTCGCTCATTTCCGTTCGATCTTTATCGTCACGATCCCGTTGCCGCTCGCGGCATTGGTCTCGTTCCTCTTTATGTATTTCTGGGGCGTGACGTCAAACATCATGTCGCTCGCTGGCATCGCCATCGCGGTTTCCGATCTTGTGGATGCGGGAATTGTCGTAACGGAAAACGCCTATCGGGCAATGGAAAAAGAAGGCGTTGCGTTGACCGACCGGCGGCGCGTTTGGGAAATAGTCTGCGAGGCGACAAAGACCATCGGGCGGCCGATATTCTCTTCGACGGCTATCATCGTCATCGCGTTCATCCCGGTCTTTGCGCTGACCGGGCAGGAAGGCAAGCTCTTCCATCCGCTCGCGTATACGAAGACATTCGCGATGATCGCCGCAGCGTTTATGGCCGTGACACTGGTACCTGTACTGTGCGGCTTTTTGCTAAAGGGCAAACTGAGGCCGGAGGAGGCGAACCCGATCATGCGGGTGCTTCGCCGCATTTACCAGCCGATACTCGTTTGGGCACTCCGGAACCGGCTAAAGACCGTCCTGCTTGCGGCCTTTTTCTTCGTCGGTGCGATGCTGTCAACTACGCAGATCGGCAGCGAGTTCATGCCGCCGCTGAACGAAGGCGACATCATGTATATGCCGGTCACCGACCCGGGCATTTCGCTTGATGAGGCTACGCGGATACTGAGCAAACAGGACGAGATACTCGCGAGCTTTCCCGAGGTCAAGTGGGCCGTCGGCAAGGCCGGGCGTGCCGAGACATCGACCGACCCTTCTCCGATCAACATGAACGAGACCATCGTTCACTTGAAAGACGAGAGCGAATGGCGGGAAGGAATGACCCGCGAAAAGCTTATCGCCGAGATGGACGCGGCATTGCGAATGCCGGGCGTGACGAACATCTGGACGCAGCCGATCATCAACCGCATCGAGATGCTCGCGACCGGTATCCGTTCGCAGGTCGGGATCAAGGTCTACGGTAACAACCTCGACACGATCGAGAAAACCGCGCGTGAGATCGCAACCGCGATACGCGACGTAGAAGGTGCGGCCGACGTTTATCCGGAGCAGATCGGCGGTGCACCGTACATTGACATCGATATAAACCGCCAGGCGGCGGCTAAGTACGGCATCGAGGTCTCGACGATCCAGGACGTGATCGAAAAGGGCATCGGCGAGACGAACCTTACGACGACGATCGAGGGCAGACGCAGGTTTCCGATACGTGTCCGCTATGCCGAGGAGTTCCGCTCGACGCCGGACGCCATCGGACGTATCCCGGTAACGTCGCCGGCGGGAGAATCTATCCCTCTCGCTCTGCTCGCTGAGATCAGATACGTCGAGGGACCGTCGATGATCCAAAGCGAGAACGGATTGCTTCGCGGGACTGTGCTGCTGAACGTTCGCGGGCGCGACATTGGCAGTTTTGTTGATGAAGCGAATCAGGCGATACGCGACCGCGTGCAGATGCCCGCCGGTTACTATTTCGCTTGGAGCGGCCAATACGAAAACCAGCAGCGTGCGAGGCAGCGGCTGCTCATCGTGATCCCGATCGTTATTCTGATCATCTTCGCGACGCTTTATTTGACCTACAACTCTTTCCTCGAGGCGGCGCACGTTCTGCTTGCCGTTCCGTTCGCGTTGACCGGCGGGTTTTACCTGCTCTGGATGCTGGACTACAACTTCTCGGTAGCGGTCTGGGTCGGGTTCATCGCGCTGTTCGGAGCGGCGGTCCAAACCGGTATCGTCATGGTCGTTTATCTTGAAGAAGCCGTGAAGCGAAAGACAGAAGAACTCGGGCGGCTGGACTCTGAATCGCTGCTCGAGGCAGTGACGGAAGGTGCGTTGCTCCGCCTTCGACCGAAGGTGATGACGGTGACCACGATCGTAGCCGGACTTTTGCCGATCATGCTCAGTACGGGAGCGGGCTCCGAGGTAATGAAGCCACTGGCAACGCCTGTGTTCGGCGGTATGCTGTCGAGTCTGGTCCACGTCCTGATCGTCACTCCCGTGATCTTTTACTGGATGCGTCTATGGGAATTGCGGCATGAAGACGCCGAGGTCGAACCGGCCGGGAGGTTGTCAGATGTTTAGGACATTAACCAAATACTTCTCCTGGCGATCGTTCGTACTTGCAGCCCTTGCGGTGTGTGTGTTCGCTATTCGGGCGAACGCACAGGCCCCGTTGCCACAGCCTACTGCGGATCAGCCGGCGACGCAGCAATCGCACCTGAAATACTACGACGAACGCACCGGGAAATCTGCGGACGAGTTGGTGAAGTTCGCGCTCGAGAACAACCCGGAGATCGCCGCGATGCGGAACGAGGCTGAAGCAGGCGAGGCTCTGATACGGCAAGCGCGTTTGCGTCCGAATCCAAGCCTTGAGGTCAGCGGCGAGCGGCAGATCGGCGGTATGGGCGATTACAGCATGATGGTCGAGGGCGGCATCCCGCTCGAACTGGGAGGCCGGCGTTCAGCTCGGATCCGCGTCGCGGAACACGAGCTTGAGATTCGCCAGCTTGCCCTGGCCGAGCGAGAGCGTCAGCTCGCCTCCGAGGTCCGGTCGAAGTACGCCGAGACTATCGCGGCGATCTTTAAGCTCAAGTTCACGGAAGACATTCTGGTGATGGCGGAGCAGAACCTTAGCCTTGTCACGGCACAGGTCGACGAAGGCCGCCGTCCGCCGCTTGAGCAAAGCATGGAGACGGTCGAGCTTAACCGCATGCGGGCAATGCGGGAAGCGGGCGAGGGTACGGTCGAGATCCGTATGCTTGAGCTTCGAAACCTCGTCGGGCTAGAACCGCTCGATCCGCTTACGCTCCGCGGCGACCTCGATACGCTAAAGCTGAGCTTTCCGCCGCAGGCCGGTGCGGAGCAGATGGCATTGCAGCTTCGGCCCGATCTGAAAGGAGCGATCGCCGTCGAACAGCTTTCTGCCGCCCGGGTTGAGCAGGCCCGAAGCGAAGGCCGGATCGACGCGGATGTAATGCTCGGCTATCAGAGGATGAAGAGCGGTTTCCCGCTGATGGGCATCGAGATGGAGACCGGTGCGATGCTCCCGATCGAACAGACGATGAACTTTTTCACCTTTGGTGTTCGGTTCAACCTGCCGGTCAGAAATCGTAATCAGGGAATGGTCGAGGCAGCCAGATTTGAGCAGCAGGCGGCCGCGAGCCGTCGTGCATTTGGAGAGCTCGCGGTGAAACGCGAGGTCGCCGCCGCATATGCACGGTACAACCGCGCGGTCCGTGCGATGGAGATTTTCCGCGTCGGAGTTCGCGACCGCGCGGCGGCGAACGCCGATGTTGTCCGACAGACCTATGAGCTGGGCTCAAAGACTCTGCTTGATTATATTGCCGAGCACCACCGTTACATCGAGGCGGAGAACGGATACATCGACGCGCAGCTTGAGGCATATTTGGCGATGGTCGAGATATTAAAGGCGGTCAATTCTCCCGAATTGAAATAAAGGTAAACATGACTGAAGAAAAAGAGAACCTTATTGAAGAAGCTGCCGATAACGCAGATGCCGCGGACGCGAGACGGGTACGCCAGCGGAATATTCTGATCGCAGGGTCGATCGTCGGTGTCGTAGGACTGGTGGCACTTGGGCTTCTTATCTGGTATTTCGCGGGTTCCGACGGTACCGCCGGACAGCCGGTACCGGCTCCGCGTTCGACCTCAATGGACGACATTCCGTCCGATGAACCGATGACCGCGCAGACGCTGACGATCTCGCAGGAACAGCTGGCGAGTTCGGGCATCGCTTTCGAGACGATCGGCGAGACCCTGGCGTCGGAAGTTGGCCTGACGGCGGCGACCGGCGTCGTTGAAGCGAATGCGTATCGAAACTCGCCCGCACTTCCGCTGGTCGGCGGGATAGTGCGGACGGTGAACGCCGAGCTTGGCGAGAACGTTAGCAAAGGCCAGACGCTGGCGGTCATTTTCAGCAACGAGTTTGCCGAGGCGCAGTCACGTTACGTATCGCTCTCGACCGAGGCCGCAAATGCCCGACAGAACTTCGAACGTACCCAACAGCTTGTCGGTATCAACCAACCCGGCCGAACCGAGCTTGATGCAGCCGCTCGCCAGATGAAATCTGCCGAGGCAGCTCTGGTCGAAATGCAGAGCCGATACCAGCGTACAACGCGGCTGATCACTATCGGGGCCGCGAGCCGCGAGGAGCTGGAACAGGACAACACAAAACTCCGTGCTGCCGAGGCCGAGGTCGCCGAGGCACGAAATCGGTATGACCGCGCGGCAAGGATCGTCGAGATCAACCCCGAGACGCGTGCCCAGAATGAAGAAGCGTTGAACCGGCTTCGCACCGTCGAGGGCGAGCTTGCCGCGATGCGTCAGCGTTTGATCCTTTACGGGATGCCCGAGAGCCGGATCGCTGAGCTTCGTTCACCGTCGCAGGTAACGTCCGAAATGCCGGTGCCTGCGCCGATCTCCGGGACGATCACCGCTCGCGGGGTCAACGGCGGCGAGGTCGTAGAACCGAATAAGGAACTGTTCCGTGTCACCGACCTATCAAGCGTTTGGGTTATCGCCCAGGCATTCGAAAAGGACCTGCCGCGGCTCCGGGTCGGAAGCGGGGCAAGCATCACGACCAATGCCCATCCTAACCGGGTGTTCCGCGGCCAGGTAACGTACATCGACCCGTCGATCGACCCGAATACCCGCACTGCCCGGGTTCGCATCGAGATTGCGAATCCGGACCGCCAGTTAAAGCTGGGAATGTTCGTTAACGTCGCGTTCGGCTCTCTCGGCCAGAGCGAACGTACCGTGCCGGTCGTCCCCGCTTCCGCCGTGCAGAACGTTCAGGGCCGACAGGTCGTGTTTCTTGCTACCAACGACCCGGTGGTGTTCGAAATGCGTCCGATCCGGCTCGGGCCGGAGGTGAGTGGCCGCTTCCCTATTCTCGAAGGTGCAAAGGTCGGTGACCGCGTTGTCACGAACGGCAGTTTTATGCTCCGGGCGGAGTTCTTGAAGCTGAACCAGGCAGGGCCGCAATAGCCTCACTAGCGATCGTCATTTCTTGATCTTGCCGCTGCCGAAATGGCAGCGGCATTTTTTGAAGAATGTTCTTGACTCTGTATCCGAATACGGATTCTACACTTGATTTTGTCGGGTTATACCGAACACGAAACGAGGAGGAATTCTAATGATAAACGGATCTGAAACTACCAAGGCATCGACGATCGGCACGGAAGAACTGAGACGAAAACTCGCGGCGGGCGAGCAGTTCGAGTTCTGGAACGTCCTGACCTGGGAATACTACAGCGATGAGAATATCCGCGGTTCTCGGCATGTTCCGCTCGACCGCATCGGCCGCGAGATCGCGGAATCGGCGCTGCCGCTGGAAACGGAGATCATCGTTTACTGCACCGGCCCGCTCTGCATGCTGAGCAGTTTTGCTTACGAAAAGCTGATCAGGCTCGGTTACAGGAATGTCAGGGTCTACGCAGGCGGTTTAGAGGAGTGGGAGGCCGCGGGGCTACCGATCGACAGGTTTCGGAGGGTTGTGATACCCGAACTCTGGCAACCGATCTCGGTCCCGGTCTGAAAAAAGTGTTAGTTTGCATAAAAGACTTGACTCTGTACTCAACTACAGGGTGTAGAATGGAATCATACGGTGACAAAAGCCGCAAGGAAGTACTAATGAGCAATAAGGAAACAACGAGAAACACGGAAGTTATTGAAAATGAGGCAGCAGGCGAGAAAGCAGAGACGAGCGAGGGGACAGGATGTGCCTGCTGCCGTCGGCCAAAGCCCGAGGCAGAGTGAGGCCGTTGATTCAACGGCGGCATTGGTTAAAGAGAATTCATAAGGACACGAGAGGAAGATCATGAGGACGGCATTCAATTTCGCGAAAGAAGTAGAAGGCATCGGCGGCAAGCAGCTGAAGATCGGTGAGGTTTCTAAAAGATCCGGCATCGGCATTGAGGCTCTTCGTTTCTACGAAAAGAGCGGTCTGCTCGACCGGCCCGGCCGCACGTACAGCGGTTATAGGCTTTACGACGAGAGCGTTCTTGAACGCCTGGCCTTTGTGAAAAAGGCCCAGATACTTGGGTTCTCTCTAGATGAGATCAAGGAACTGATCAACCACAAACGGAAAGGCGAGAGCCCTTGCGAGGAGGTCCGCGAGGTGGTTCGCAAGCGGCTCGACGAGCTGAACGAACGCATCGCCCAGATGATCCAGTACCGCGACGAACTTTCTGCGGCACTCGCAGAGTTTGATGAGATCGGGACAGCAGATGGGCACGTGTGCGGGTTGATCGAAGGTTCAAAGATCGAACATGGGGTAGCCCACAGACATCTCGGTCGGAAATAGTATAAAAGGGAGAAAAACAACAATGGCAAACGAAACAGTAACAACCAAGGTGACCGCACCGGACATCGTCTGCGACGGCTGCGCGAACGCTATAAAGAATGCGTTCGGACGAGTGGAAGGCGTGAAGACGGTCGACGTCGACGTGTCGACGAAAGAGGTAAGCGTTGAGCATCTCGACCACATAGCCCGCGAAAAGATACTTGATGTTCTGGACAAGGCAGGTTTCCCGTCGAGTTAGTCGGCGGAAATTTCGAAGTACAAGGGGAACGAATATGAAAACACAGGCATTGCACACGGCAACACCGGTCACAGATCCGGTCTGCGGCATGCAGGTCGACCCGGCAAACGCGGCGGCAACGATCGTGCGAAATGGCGAGACCGTACATTTCTGCTCGACGGGCTGCAGGGACAAGTTTGAAGCCGAACCGGAGAAGTATTCCGAAAAAGTTTCGCACGAAATGAACCACGCATCGTCTGACGGCGAGCGTGTCGACCTTCCGATAACCGGAATGACGTGTGCAGCCTGTGCCAATCGGATTGAGAAAAGCCTGGCCAAGCAGCCGGGCGTCAAGAAGGCGTCGGTAAATTTCGCGACGGAGCGTGCGACGATAACGTTCGATCCTTCGGTAACGGGAACCGATACGCTCAAGGAAACCGTCCGTGACGTCGGTTATGACGTCGCAGAAGAAGGTGAGGCCTCCGACGATGCGCTTGAGGCCGCTCACGCCGCTGAGTTCGCAACATTGAAACGAAAGTTCATCGTCGCTGCCGTGCTGTCGCTTCCGGTACTCGTCATCGCGATGTCGCACGGGGCGATCGAGTTCCTTAATTTCGAAGGCGTAAACTGGCTGCAGTTTGCCCTAACGACGCCGGTGATCTTTTACAGCGGAATTCAGTTTTACCGCGGTGCGTGGGCGGCATTTCGCCACCGTGCGGCGGACATGAATACTCTGATCGCGGTCGGCACGGGCACGGCGTACATATACTCGGTGATCGCGACGGCATTTCCGAGCCTGGTCGTAGCCGGAGAACATGCCGCACACGGGATGGTGCCGGTCTATTACGAGGCAGCGAGTGTGATCATTGCTCTGATACTCCTCGGCAATATGCTTGAGGCTCGTGCAAAAGGGCGGACGGGCGAGGCCATCAGAAAGCTGGTCGGCCTGCAGGCAAAGACCGCGACGGTGATCCGCGACGGCGTCGAGACGGAGGTTCCGACCGACTCGGTCCAAAAGGGAGACATCGTGATCGTTCGGCCGGGTGAAAAGATTCCGGTCGACGGCATAGTCACGGAAGGTTCCTCCGCGATCGACGAATCGATGCTGACGGGCGAGAGCATTCCGGTCGAGAAAAAGGTCGGCGACGAGGTATTCGGGGCGACGATCAACAAGACCGGAGCGTTTCACTTTCGGGCCACGAAGGTCGGGAAGGACACAGCACTTCAGCAGATCGTAAAACTCGTCCGCGACGCACAAGGCTCGAAGCCGCCGATCGCGAAGCTCGCGGATACTATAAGCGGTATCTTCACTCCGGTCGTCATCTCCATCGCGATCGCGACGTTCGTAATCTGGTTTGTCGCGGCATCGCCGGAGGTCAGGTTGACGATGGCATTGGTGAATTTTGTCTCCGTGCTGATCATCGCCTGCCCGTGTGCACTTGGCCTGGCAACGCCGACCGCGATCATGGTTGGCACCGGCAAAGGGGCCGAGCTGGGAATACTTATCAAGGGCGGCGACAGCCTCGAAACCGCACACAAACTGAACACCGTCGTGCTCGACAAAACTGGAACGATCACGAAGGGCGAGCCAAGCCTGACCGACGTGGTTGCGACCAACGGATTTTCGGAAACGGAACTGTTGCGACTTATCGCGTCTGCAGAACGATCAAGCGAGCACCCTTTGGCTGCGGCGATAGTCCGCGGAGCTGAAGAGAGAAAGATCGAGCTCGACCGAACTTCCGCCTTCAATGCACTAGAAGGCCGCGGTATCGAGGCAACAGTCGGCGACCGGAGCATCATTCTCGGTAATGAGCGGCTGATGACGGAACGTGCAATCGAGACGGGAGATGCGGTCGAGCGGTCGAATGCTCTTGCGTCCGACGGCAAGACTCCGATGTTCGCTGCGGTCGATGGCAAGCTTGCGGGCCTGATCGCGGTTGCCGATACCGTGAAGCCGGAGTCGAAGGCGGCGATCGCCGAGATGCAGCGGCTGGGCCTCGAAGTAGTGATGATGACCGGCGACAATCGGCGGACTGCCGACGCCGTTGCGCGACAGATGGGCATCAAACGAGTTCTTGCGGAGGTGCTGCCGGAAGGAAAATCCGGCGAGATCAAGCGGCTGCAGGGCGAAAAGAAGCTGGTCGCGATGGTCGGCGACGGTCTTAACGACGCTCCGGCACTCGCCCAGGCAGATGTCGGCATCGCGATCGGCACCGGGACCGATGTGGCTATCGAGGCAAGCGATATCACGCTTATCCGCGGCGACCTCCGCGGAGTCGCATCCGCTATTGCCTTGTCGAAAGCGACTATTCGGACCGTTAAGCAGAACTTGTTCTGGGCGTTCATTTACAACGTCATCGGCATCCCGATCGCGGCCGGCGTACTTTACCCGGTGTTCGGGTGGCTAATGTCGCCGGTGATAGCAAGTGCCGCTATGAGCCTGTCTAGCGTTTCGGTCGTTTCGAATAGTCTGCGGCTCCGCTCATTTAAGGAAGCAAGGAGGGATAAGTGATCATGGATACGGCTGAGATCATCGTCGTCATCGGCGGAATCGGGTTGATAGCGTTGGTGCTTTGGTATTTCTTCGGTGAAAAGAAAACTGTAGCCGCGACCGAGAATGCCGCGGGCGTGCAGGAGATCGACGTGACGGTAAAGGGCGGATACTCGCCGGACGTCATTGTGGTGAAGAAGGGCGTTCCCGTCCGGCTGAATTTCTACCGCGACGAAACATCGTCATGCAGCGAGCAGGTCGTTTTCGGCGATTTCGGAATCGCACGCGATCTGCCCGCATTCAAGACCACAAAGGTCGAGTTTACCCCCGACAAGGCCGGCGAGTTCACGTTCGCCTGCGGCATGAACATGCTTCGCGGAAAACTGATCGTGACTTAAGTTTATTCGAACGAACAAGGGGAAGTACAAAAAGAACGTCCGCAATGATATGCGGACGTTCTTTTTTACAAGGAGGACATGAGTTACTCAGGTTGAATTCTGACCACCTCGACCGAGCAGTGCGCACGTGCGGCGACGGCGGCCGAGGTGCTTCCGATAAGGAATCTCTCTAATTTGCTTCCGAAGGCGTTCGCCCCAAGGAAGATGCAGTCGGCATTCCAGTGCTCGGATTCTTCCACGATCACCTTTTTCGGGTTTCCAGGTAGTATCTCAAGCGTAGCCGAGACGCCGGCGTTCTGCAGTTTCTCGATTGCTCCGGCGGCGAGCTCACGCAGCCATTCGCGTTCGGATTCGTTAACTTCGTCCACCGATTCGGCGATCGGCGGAACGAACCTGCCAATGGCTGTCGGTGCGATCGGATCGGTCACGGCGATCATTTTGACCTCCGTTCCTTCCGGCCAGTTTCGTGCGGCGACCGCATCGACCGCTGCCTGGGCACCACGGGAACTGTCGAACGCGATAACGACTCGGACCGGTGCCGGATCTACCTCGATACGACCGCGGGCGACGCGGACGGAACAGTGTGCTTCTGTCAGTACTTTCTGTGAGATGCTTCCGAGAAAGAATCGGGTGATCGCCGACTGGCCCTGCGAGCCCACAACGATCAGGTTGGGCTTAAGCTCGTCCGCAGCCGCAAGAATTTCCCAACCCGGCGAACCATATGTAGCCCGCGAATCGATCTTCCAGCTGGGAAATATTCCCTTTAGCCGAATTTCGGCGTGGCTTGAAAAAGTCCGCGTCTCAGCAAGCGCCCGTTCGCCTTTTTCGCGATGGCGTTCGACCATCTTTTCAATGTACGGGTCGTCGGTCATATGGATCGCCTGGCTTGAACTCGCAGGCGGAAGCCATACTTCCGCGACCGAAATGACCGTCGCCTCACCATCTGCGGGAAGCCCCGCACGCCGCAGGTCGTCGATCGCCGCTTCGGCACATCGCGATCCGTCATATGCAATAAGGAGTTTCATTTTGAGTCTGTTCCACCTTGGATTCTACCCCATCCACCTTAGGAAGACGCAATGCATATGCCATTTTGGTATCTCGTAAAAGGTTGACCGGCAAGGCGTTTGAACGAACGACGGCTACGCACTGCGAAAAATCTCGCATATAATCGCTTGAATGTTTCCCGCAACGGGTATATACAGAACAGTAGGTGCAGACGTCGAACCTGAATCTCAAGCTCACAGGCGAGTTTAAATCGGCCGCATAGCCCCGATCCCGAAATGAAGAAAAAGAACGAGAAGATACTTATCGTCGACGACGAGAAGTTCATCAGGATGGCCCTTAACGAAGCTCTACGCTCATGGGACTACTCACCCGTTGAGGCAGGCTCGGTAGCAGAGGCATTGAGGGTCTTTGACGAGGAAGAGCCTGCGGTCGTTCTTCTCGACATCGATCTTCCGGACGGGTCCGGCCTCGATATTCTGAACGAGATCAAGCACCGCCGGCCTGAGACGATCGCCGTAATGATCACCGGTAATATAGGCGTTGAGAACACGGTCGCGGCTCTTCGCGGCGGTGCTCATGGCTTCATCGGAAAGCCGGTAAAGCTCGAAGAGCTTGAGGTGACTCTGCGGAACGCTCTCGAGACTCGGCATCTGCGACGCGAGGTGCAGAATGTCCGCAGCGAGCGTGCAACAAAGTTCAGCTTCGAACAAATAATCGGCGATTCGCAGGCGATGAAGAAAGCAAAGGAACTTGCGTTGCGAATCGCTCAGTCCGATGTTTCATCGATCCTGCTTCAAGGCGAGACGGGCACCGGAAAAGACCTGTTCGCAAAGGCGATACACTATGCATCCGAGAGGGCAAATTCACCTTATCTTGCGATCAACTGCGCAGCACTTCCTGCAACGCTGATCGAGTCAGAGCTATTTGGTTACGAGAAAGGTGCGTTCTCCGACGCAAAGCAGCGAAAGGAAGGGCTATTCGAACAAGCACAGGGCGGAACTATCTTCCTCGACGAGATCGGTGAAATGGAGCTTGCCCTGCAGGCAAAGCTTCTCCGCGTGCTTGAGAACGGCGTCTTCCGCCGGGTTGGCGGCCTGAAAGATATCCCGCTTGATGCACGCATTGTTGCCGCGTCGAACCAAAATCTTAAAAAGGCAGGCGAGGCGGGGACGTTTAGGTTGGATCTTTATTTCCGTCTTTCGGTGATCCAGATCGACATTCCACCTCTGCGTTCACGCGGCGATGACATAATCCAGCTGGCGATGCATTACATCGACAAGGCGAACCACAAACGAAAGGGCAAGAAGCTGAAGGGCCTCTCAAAGGACGTTGCTGCTATCTTCAAGTCATACGAGTGGTCAGGGAATGTTCGTGAACTTCGCAACGTCATCGAACGCGCTTCCATCCTGGAAGACGGGGAATATGTCACTACGACGCATTTGCCCGCGGACCTTTTGATGGCCCATACCGCTGACGGCGGCAACTCTCGTTCGGGCATCACGCTTCCCGAAGGCGGCATCCCACTTGAAACCGTCGAATTTGAACTTGCGCGACAGGCGGTCGAGCGAACGGCGGGCAATCTCACACAAGCCGCAAAGCTGCTGGATATCTCGCGCGACCAACTTCGGTATAAGTTGAGAAAATCAGGCGATTATGAGGGAAGTGCCAAAGGCGAATAGATGATCAGGACCAAAACAACGGTAGGCTCGAAGAACGCGTCTGATGCAGAGCGTGATCTTACAAAAGAGCTGACAGACCTGAAATTCGCGATCGACCAATCGGCGATCGTCGCGATCACCGACCAGCGCGGCAAGATCACGTATGTGAACGATAAGTTCTGCGAGATCTCGAAATATTCGCGTAAGGAACTCATCGGCCAGGACCATCGGCTTATCAATTCGGGCCACCACGAGAAAGCGTTCATCCAGAATCTCTGGACGACGATCTCGAGTGGTGAGGTATGGCGCGGTGAGATCCGCAATCGGGCAAAGGACGGCTCGATCTATTGGGTCGATACGACCATCGTTCCGTTCCTGAACGGCGACGGCAAGCCGGTTCAGTACATCGCGATTCGTTACGAGATAACCGAGCGAAAATCTGCCGAGGAACGCATCCGGCAGCAGGCTTCGCTGCTCGACAAGGCTCAGGACGCGATCATCGTTTGCGATCTTAACTACAACATCTTGTTCTGGAATAAAGGGGCAGAGCGTATCTACGGCTGGACGCTTGCGGAGGTGCTCGGCCGATCGATCGCCGATGTGCTTTTCGTTGAGAGTGAAGGCCCACTTGCCGATCTCCGCCGTATTTCGGCCTTGAAGGACGAGTGGCGCAGCGAAGAACAGCAGGTCAACAAAGCCGGTTCTAAAGTGTTTGTCGAAAGCCGTTGGACGCTTGTTCGCAGCGACGACGGAAAACCGGATTACATCCTTACCATCAATACCGATGTCACCGAGCAAAAGCGGGTTGAGGAGCAGCTTCTGCGGGCTCAGCGGATGGAATCCATCGGCACACTTGCCGGCGGCATCGCACACGACCTTAACAATATACTCTCGCCGATCCTTATGGCGGTCGGGATGCTTCAGCTTCGTTCACAGGATGCGGACACGAAACGCTGGCTTGAGGTCATAAAGGAGAATTCCGAACGCGGCGCGGCACTCGTACAGCAGGTGCTGACTTTTGCCCGCGGGATGAAAGGTGAACGCGTTTCCGTACAGCTTAAGCACTTGATCAAGGATCTTGTGAAGGTCCTCGAAGAAACGCTGCCTAAATCCATGGCGGTCAAGCGTGAGATCGACTCCGACCTCTGGATGCTTGCGGCGGACCCGACACAGCTTCACCAGGTGGTGATGAACCTCTGCATCAATGCCCGCGATGCAATGCCCGGCGGTGGAGTACTGACGATCGCGGCGCGCAATATCGTGCTTGATGAGAACTACGCGAGGATGAACATCGACGCCGAACCTGGCAGGTATATTCAGGTCATGGTGTCGGACACCGGAACGGGGATGACACAGGATGTCCTGCAGCGTATCTTCGACCCGTTCTTTACGACCAAAGAGATTGGCAAGGGAACCGGCCTCGGTCTTTCGACCGTCATTACTATCGTCAAGAGCCACGGCGGCTTCATCAACGTATACAGCGAACCCGGCAAAGGGACGCAGTTCTCGATCTATTTTCCGGCGTCGGATTCCGGTGCTGTCGCCGAGGAACTTCCGGTGGCGAAGATCCCGTATGGCACCGGGCAATTGCTGCTGGTGGTCGACGACGAGGAGAACATCCGGGAGATAACCAAAGCGACGCTGGAGAAATTCGGCTACCGTGTCGAGACGGCCGCAGATGGTACCGAGGGACTCGCGGTCTATGCGCAAAAGGGGTCAGACGTTGCTGCTGTGATTACCGATGTCTCGATGCCGTATATGGACGGGCCTTCGATGATCCGCGCACTTAGAAAACTGAACCCGAACGTAAAGATAATCGCGATGAGCGGGTTGATGAATTCGGAGCAGATCGCAGACCTCGAAAACCTTAATGTGAATGCGAGCCTACTGAAACCGTTCACTGCCGAGACGTTGCTCAACCAAGTCGCGTTGTTAATGAAGTAGCTAAATCGTTTAGCACTGCATCGGCACGTGCATTGCGTTAGTGGTCATTAGGGTGTCTCCGTCATGCGTCCCAAAGGACGCGATTTGCGGTGACATGATGGATATTCTTAGGAGGCCAATTATATGGATGCTGCTCATTTGCATTTGATGCTGAACCACATTCCGCTGCTGGGGACCGTGTTTGGTTTGCCCGTCCTGCTTGCCGGAATATTGCTGAAGAATAACGCTCTTCGAATTGCGGGTCTTTTGATGTTGCTGGTGGCTGCGCTTGCTGCAATCCCGGTCTATCTGACCGGCGAACCGGCGGAGGAGATCGTGGAGAACCTGCCGGGAGTGGGCCACGATCAGATCGAGGCACACGAGGATTTTGCAATGTTTGCTCTCATTTCGGCGATAATTACGGGCGTGATCGCGGCGGCAGCGCTTGCATTCGATTGGATGCGAAAGCAGGCGGCGGCATTGCTCTCGGCAGTTGCATTGGTCGCCGCACTTGTCACGGCGGGCTTAATGGGCCAAACGGCAAATCTCGGCGGTGAGATCCGCCACACAGAGCTCCGGGGCGACCAGGCCGCGGTTCAAGCTGATAATAAGATTGATACGAAAAAGCAGGAAAAGGACGACGACGATCACTGACCCAGTTCAGTTCTTGAAAGAGCGGCCAGGTCACTGAGCCGCTCTCTTCTTTTTCTGAAGCATGTCCGCCAACAAAGGGGCCATCGCCAGGAATGCGAGGCCGAATAGCATCAACCCGCCGCGCGAGACATCGTAGTCACGCCATATATCGTCCCAAGCCGATCCCATTGCGAATCGTCCGAGCATTACCTCAAAAAGCACCGTCGTTACAACCCAACCAAGTCCTATCAAGGATAATTGCCGCGTGGTTTCCGCACCGATCCACCGGATGCTGAGGTAGGTGATCGCAAGTATCAAGATGCTTCCTGTTATGACAGAGTATTGACGTGCTCGCACCGGGCCGAGGGCCGGTTCGAGGAAAAGCATCCTTAGCGTTCCGTGTACAGACTCGGCAAGGATGATAGCCACCCAGACAAGTGACGCGCGTGTGACTATTCGCCTGTTATCCATTTAATCCGTGGGCTTTCGCACAACGAGCACGGAGCACGGGGCATGGTTAACGACCGCGTTTGAGACGGAACCGAGCAGCCGTCCCCAGAATCCGCGGCCATGCGAACCGACGACGATAGCGTTCGCACCCCATTCTTCAGCAAACTCAACGATCCTTGCCGAAGGTTTTCCTTCAAGCAGTGCGGTCGAGATATTTGCGTCCGGGCATCGGTCGCGGATCAGCCCTTCGGTGGCCTCAATGTAGTGCACCGCGTTGTTCTTTGACGCATTCGTCATCTCGCGGTAATACTCTGCCGAGACTGCGAAGGGCTCGCTCGCGATCGGCTGGAACGGTTCGTAGACAGATACGACCTTTATCTCAGTATCTGAGAGCCTTCCAAACATTTCGCAAGTTTTTATTGCGGCCGCTTCGCTGTATTCAGAACCGTCTGTTGCCAAAAGTACTTTCATGATGCTGCCTCCCGTTTTGTTCGAAGGGCTCGATACCGCCCTGTTTATAATTAATTAGCGCAATCTCTGTGCCTTTTACGGAACTCGCCCATGTCGAGAAGACGACAGCGAAGTGCCAAAGTGTTTATTGTGCAATCGTGATATATTGCCAGTAAGAAAAGCATTAATGCCCAAGGTCAAGCCGGGAGGTGATGAAATGATCGAGATCGAGGAAATGCGCCGCGAAGACATGAAGGAGTTGCTGCGCGAGGTTGGCTATGCACATTTGGGTTGTTCGCTGGACGACCAGCCTTACGTCGTGCCGGTCCATTACGCCTACAAAGAGCCGTTTGTTTACGTGTACACGACCGAAGGCAAGAAGGCGGAGATCATTCGCGAAAATCCGAAAGTATGCCTGCAGGTCGAGAATGTTGTCGATAACCGCTCATGGAGAAGCGTGATCGTCTCCGGAGAGGCTTCGCAGGTGGTCAACGAGGAAGAGCGCGAAGAAGCCCTTGAATTGATCGCAAAGATCAACCCGACGCTGACGCCGGCCGTTAGTATCCGCTGGATGGATAGTTGGGTTAGGGAGAATATTGAAGTCGTGCTGCGGATCGAGCCTGCATTGATGACCGGACGTGCTTCGGTGCCTGAAAGCGACTCCTCAGCTCAGTTCGTTCCGAACGAAGGCGGAAAGGACGTGATCCTATAGCCGTTGCGTCTCGTCGATACCATTAAAAAGCCCGCTATCAAGCGGGCTTTTATTCTCTTCAGTGGCCGGGTATTATATCGGCCCGCTCATAACGGGCAGGCACGTAGGCCGGCCTGATGAAGCTGATCAGCGTTTTTGTGCCTTCGTCATCTTCAATATCGAGGATGCCGCCGTCGCGATCGCTCTGTGCCTCGAGGATGACTTTCTGCGGGTCAAATATAGAGTGTGTCTGGTGGATGCTGGCACCTGTTCCGGTAACCAATTCTATTTTTTCCTTTCCGTCCTCGCTGTCAAAATATAAGCCGATAAGCGGCAAGCCGGCCGAGAGCACCTGTGCCCCCGATTCCTTGCTAAGTATCTGAACCGATGTTTCCCAATCGATCCTGTCCCGAGATAGTTCATCACAGAACAACTTCCATTGTTCTTTAGGTATTTCTGTCAGCATCACTTCCACCTCCGTGCATTTTGGTCCGACGCGGAACGCGCCGTCCCCTTATCGCCGGAGAGTGCAAGGCGCGTTCCAACACAAAGACCGAGGAAACTATCACCAAGTCGAAACGGCAAGTGAGGATCGCTCCGAGCTGACGCGAAATACTTCGCGGACGGCGGCGGCTCTCGTGAATATCTTCGCGCGGAGATAGGGCATTCAACCCAGAAAATACCGCATTTCCGTGCTGGCACACCTGTTGCGACTATCCCCGGCGTCAAGAGGTTTGACACCCAAGGAGGCGAAGAGAATGTTAACAAAGATCTACATCGTTTTATGGTTTCTGATCGCAGCTGCGGCAGCAACGCTGTACGTGACTGGAAGCATGACGGAGATGGTCGTCGTTCTTTTCGGCTTCATCTGTTTCGGAATGGTCTTCATGGGAATGTTATCTGTGCTGCCTACCGCAGTGCATGACTCGTTGACTAAGCACTAAACCCTCCAAATGCGCTCGGGAAGGTGTTTGTGACGGCGATTCGCCATCACACGACGGGCATAGGGAGTTTGCGGAATGCAGGACCGCAAGCTCCCTATCTCGTTTTTATTGAATGTATTCCCGAAGCCGGGCCATGATCGCCTCTTTTGATTGAACGCCCACTAGTCGGTTCGCTTCGCGGCCATTGACCAAGATCAGCAGCGTCGGAATGCTCTGCACACCGTATCGGCTTGCAGTTCGGGGGTTAGCGTCAACGTCCATCTTCCCGACGGTCACTTTCCCGCTAAGTTCCGCCGCCAGAGCGTCGATGGTCGGCGCGATCAGCCTGCACGGCCCGCACCAGGCGGCCCACATGTCGAGCAGTACAGGAAGCTCGGACGATTCAACGTCGCGGTAAAAGCTCGCATCTGTAACTATCAGCGGTTTTGCTGATACCGCCGACAGTGGTTCTTTACATCGTCCGCATACGGCGACCCTACTTGGTCTGTCGGTCACCCGGTTCTTCGCCCCGCACTTCTCACATTGGACGACTTGTCCTGTTCCGCTTTCCATCTTCGTACCTCCGAGCTTTCAGAACGCAACTTACTATCCGAAGCTTGCCGACAGGTCGGCACGGCGCTTGCGCGCATGTGGCTTGGATGCAGAAGTGTGTCTGAAGGTCAACTGAAAGGAGTTTAGTATGGAAAAACAAGCAACAGCACTCGCGAAAAGCGAGGAAAAGAATGCTGCCGTTTCCCCCGCCATTGTCGAGGCCGAGAAGATGTTCGACCGGTTTGCAGAAACCTCGCGGGAGATCGCAAAGAGGGCCTTTGAGTTCTTCCAGGATCGCGGATGGGAGTTCGGAGATCAGTTTGACGACTGGTTCAAAGCCGAATCCGAGATCCTTCGTGCGGCACCGCTCGACGTGACGGAAACGCCGGATAGTATCAATGTACGTCTTGCCGTTCCGGGCTTCAGGCCCGAGGAGATAGAGATCAGCGTAAAGGACAAGCAGCTCTTCATGAGCGGCGAAACGGGATCCGAGCTTAAGAACGAGGACGAAAAGACGTTTTACAGCGAATGGAAGAGCAATAAGTTCTGCCGTCAGTTCACGCTGCCGACCAACGTCGACACTAAGGACGTGAAGGCGGAACTGAAGGACGGCATCCTTTTCCTTAATCTGAAAAAGCTGCCTGAGATCGAGCCGGCAAAGATCGAGGTCAAGCCTGCATAGGCTTTGACGGACAATAGTAGCGTCTTGTGTTCGCGGCCGCGGGCGGAACGGAGGGACTGTATCGCACTGAACGCCGCTCGCTTGCGGCCGTAATTAGTCTACGTTCTTTCGTCAAAGCGACTAAGTATTGACAATTTACGCCGGAAGGATAATAGTTCTCTCACTACCAATTAACAGGAGCAAGAAAGTGAACACCGGCGAAGATCATCTCGAAGCAATGTTCTCAATGGAGAGCGACCGTACAGGCCTAGTGGAAGAGCCACCTTTCCGGTTGCTGGCACTTGGCGACTGGAGCGGCGACGCTGAACGCGGCCCGCTTGCCGGGCGACCGCTGATCGAGATCGACAGGGACAATTTTGATGAGGTGATCGAACGGCTTGGCACTCGCCTCGAGCTGAACATCGCGGGCGGCAGCATCGCGCTTGAGTTCCGCAGCCTCGACGATTTTCATCCGGATGCGCTTTTTCGCTCTGTGCCGATGTTCGAGGAACTGCGTGACCTCAGGCGGCGCCTGAATAACGAATCCACTTTCAACTCTGCCGCCCGCGAGGTTCGCGATTCGTTCGGCATTTCGGCCGCGAGTGAAGCTGCGGCGGAACCGACGGAAGCTCCGCCTGCGGATAACTTGCTCGACGCCATCCTGACGCAACCCTCCGGCGGTGCCGCGGCCCCGAAGCCCGGCCTTTCGCCGGACCTTGGCCGTCTGGTCGGCGAGCTTGTACGTCCGCATCTCGTCTCGGTCGATGGGGCGGAGAGGTCGCAGTTGGTCGCTGCCGTAGACGAGGCGATCGGCGGCCTTATGCGCGCCGTTATTCACGACCGGCGTTTTCAGGAACTGGAAGCCGCTTGGCGCGGCCTGCATTTTATGGTCAAGCGTACGGAAACGTCGACCGATCTGAAGGTCTTCATCCTGGACATTTCCAAAGCGGAGTTGCTGGAGGACTTGAAGTCCGCGGCGAGTCTCTCCGAAACCACGTTATATAAGCACGTGGTTCACGACGCGGTCGAAACGCCGGGTGCAGACCCCTGGGCGGCTGTGCTCGGCAACTACGCTTTCGAGCCGATAGTTGACGATGTTGCAGGATTGATCCGCATCTCAAAGATCTCGGCGGGTGCGACCATATCATTTATCTCGCATATGCGTCCGGATGTGTTGGGTGTCCGCTCACTGGCGGAGCACTCGGATCCGGCGGAGTGGCGGTTCGCGAGCGATGACAACGCAGTCAAGCTTTGGGAGGCTCTTCGTGACCAGTCGGAGTCGGTCTATCTCGCGATGGCCATGCCCCGATTTCTTGCCAGATTGCCGTACGGGAAGGACACCGATCCCGCGGAAACCATTTCGTTCGAGGAGTTTACGGAAACTCCGGCACACGACCAGTATGTATGGGCGAATCCGGCTTTCGCCGTCGGCCAGCTGATTGCGGAGAGCCATAGCGCGTACGGCTGGCAGATGGGCCGTGCGTTCAAGCAGGATATCGAAGGCCTTCCCGTGCACATTTACAAGGACGGAACGGAGACGGTCTTCAAGCCGTGTTCCGAGGTGCTGCTATCACAAATTGCTTGCGAGCGGATGATGGACCACGGCATCATGCCGCTGGTCTCGTATAAGAACACCGACCGTGTTAAGCTCGCGAGGTTTCAATCCATCGCCGATACGGCAATGAAGGGAATCTGGGCGGCAGGCTAGTCTTGCCTGCCCGCCGAATGTTTACTTTTTGATCTTCGAGGTTGGAGCGTTTGACTCTTTCAGTCGTTTCCAAAGGATCGTAACGTTTCCGTCAGCATTCCTATCTACGATGCGGAAGACAATGACGACGTCCTTGCGTTTGTCGAAGTTAAGCTCGTCGTAGGTAACGCCTTCTATCGTCCGAATATGATTCCCCTTATAGGCGACCGACCGAAGCGCATATGTCATCTGCTCACGTGCGGCAAACCCTTTGCGGTAACGGAAGCCGTCTTGTTCAATACCCGCCGCAAGTTCTCTATCATAATTGAGAAAGCCCTCGCCATCCGGCGGTGGTCTGAACTCAAGAAGATATCTCATTCCCGGGGTCGCAAACGTCACGTCGGCGAGCGGAAGGTCGCCCAACTCGACCATTATCACCTGCTGCAGCACGGCATCAGCGCGGAAGGAGCCTTCCACAAACATAAGATCGGCAAGCCGCGGCAATCGATAGCTTTCGGTTCGAAATGAGTATGCGATGCCGGCTCCCGGCATTCGAAATCTCAGGCAGTCTTCGCTAGCATTTATCACCTCCGAGTCGGCGGCACATTTTGTTTCGGCATTGAGCATAACGATGCCGGTGTTCGGTTGGCGCAAAAACGCTTCATTAGCCGATCGCAAGGATTCATCGACGGCGAGTGCGGCGATCTCTTCTTTCCCGGGCCGCCGATAAACGCCTTTCCGTGGATCGAGCAGCGGGTGGCCAGCCGCCCGCCGTCTGTCTCGGTTGATCATCTCGATCGAACGCAAACGGTCGTACTGCGCGTTATCGTCCATAACGGCGGGTCGCCGAGGAGCGGGCGTTGGGGTCGGTACAGGGACCCCGGCGGCGCCGACGGACGCGCCGAAGATCAACAACACGAAAGAAAGAACTCCTCTGTACATATAGAACCTCTGTTACAACAATCGCATCTAACCTGACGCTAGAACTTATACCACTCCGATTGTAGATGGACAATAAATATCTCGCTGCCGGCGCGCTTGCTTGCGGTCCCAGAAATAGCGGTCCGAAAGAAGTGCAGGAAAATTAGTGATTGGCAAAAAGGGACGCTGTCCTTTAAAATCGAGGTTTTTGATCTTGTCCAGAAGATGTTCGACGAAAGTTTTGATGTGATAGTGATCGGTGCCGGCCACGCGGGGTGCGAGGCGGCATCTGCGGCCGCGCGTCTTGGTGCGGGAACGGCGCTCGTCACGATCAATCTCGACCTGATCGGTCAGATGTCCTGCAACCCTGCGGTTGGCGGGATCGCAAAGGGACACGTTGTACGGGAGATCGACGCACTCGGCGGGATCATGGGACGAGTCATTGACCGGACCGGCATCCAGTTTCGGCTTTTGAACCGGTCGCGAGGCCCGGCGGTGCAATCGCCGCGGGCTCAGGCCGACCGCAGCCTTTACCGCACGGAAATGCGGGCCGTACTTGAGGTAACACCGAATCTACATTTGCGGCAGGGTGTCGTAACCGACCTAATTGTTGAAAAGAATAGGGTTATAGGCGTCGAGATGCAGGATACACGCCGTTTTTCGGCGAAAGCCGTAGTTATTGCGACCGGAACATTCCTGAACGGGACGATCCATACAGGACGCCAGACCTTCTCTGCCGGCCGGGCCGGTGAACCCGCATCGATCGAACTTGCCCAATCGCTCCGAAATCTGGGCTTTCCCGTCGGCCGGCTCAAGACCGGCACGCCGCCAAGGCTTGATGGCCGCACCATAGATTGGGATGTATTCGAAGCCCAGCCGCCAGATGAAAAGCCGGTGCCGTTCTCATTTGCGACCGAGCGGATAGAACAGCCGCAGATCCAGTGCTTTATCGGCTACACAAGCGATCGTGTTCACCAGGCGATCCGCGATAACCTGCACCAGTCGCCGCTCTATTCCGGCAAGATAAAGGGTGTCGGGCCGCGTTATTGTCCGTCTATTGAAGACAAGGTCGTAAAATTTGCGGAGAAGGAACGTCACCAGCTATTCCTTGAGCCCGAAGGACATAACACCAACGAAGTTTATCTGAACGGGTTTTCGACGTCGCTGCCTTCCTCGCTTCAGCTCGAGTTGCTGCGGATGATCCCGGGATTCGATCAAGTCCAGATCATTCGGCCGGGCTACGCTATCGAATACGATTTTGTTGATCCTCGCGAGTTGAAGCCGACTATGGAGTCCACGCGCATGGGCGGTCTGTTTCTTGCTGGCCAGATTAACGGTACGACGGGTTACGAAGAGGCGGCCTGTCAGGGACTGATGGCCGGGATCAATGCGGCGTATTGCGTTCAGGGCCGCGGAAGTTTTGTCCTCGAACGCGACCAGGCATATATCGGTGTGTTGGTCGATGATCTTATCAGGCACGGCGTTGACGAACCTTATCGGCTTTTCACATCAAGGGCTGAAGCGCGGCTTACGCTACGGCATGACAACGCTGATCAGCGACTTTCGCCTAAAGGAAAGGAAGCGGGATTGCTGGCCGATAGCGATTGGGAGCGGTTCAACCATAAACGCGATCGGCTTGCTAGGCTTCGGAATACGCTTGACGGTACTCGATTTCGCCGCTCGTCTGTGGAGTACGCAGCGGTTTCGCAACTCCTGGGAGCGGATCTTGGGGATGCCTTTACGCTTTCGCAACTTGCTCAGCGGCAAGGGGTGAACTCGGAGTTGATACACAGACTGCTGCCGGAGGAGGTTCGAAACGAGGTCCGCGAAACGGATCTGGACACGGCCCTCGCGGATTCGCTTTATTCCGGTTATATCGCAAAACAACAAGCGGCGACCGAACGGGTGAACCATCACGATGCTTTGAAAGTGCCCGACGGTTTTAAGTTTGGTTCGATCAGCGGGCTTTCGCATGAGATGATCGAAAGGCTTGAGCGGGCGCAGCCGCGAACGTTTGCACAGGTCCGTACCGTTAGCGGCCTGACGCCGTCGGCGGTTTCAACGGTTTTGGTTCATTTGACGGCACAGCAGGCAAAGACAGCGGGCAAAAATTGAGCTTCCTATGCAGATTGTGGAACGTTCCACAATTTTTGGAGGATGTGGAACGTACCACACCAGGCTTATCTAGAGTTCGCCTTTCACTTATGCTAACGTAATTCTTCTGTCCGGTTCAATAAAAATGGGAAAGATCATCGCGATCGCCAATCAAAAAGGCGGCGTCGGCAAGACAACGACCGCTATTAATCTGTCTCTTATACACATCTGACGCTGCCGA
>JAUCQE010000275.1 GCA_030372865.1 Pyrinomonadaceae bacterium | reverse complement strand
GCGATGCAGTTCTCAAGGCCGATAAAGAGCTATAAGTTCAAGAATTTCGGCAAGCAGGATTACCGCGGCTTCTGGCGCAAGTTCGATCAGGAAAACAATTTCCCTGAGGCCGCCGGCGAACAGCTTCGTGCATATTTCGATTTCGATGCCACAGCGGGGGAACAGGTAATGGTCAAGTTCGCCCTCTCGCCCGTGTCGACCGAAGGCGCTCTCGCCAACATGAACGCCGAGGTGCCGCACTGGGATTTCGACCGCGTAAAACGCGAAGGCCAGGAATCATGGAACCGCGAACTCGGCCGGATCAAAGCGACGTCCTCAACCGAAGGCGAGCTGACGAATTTCTACACCGCTCTGTACCACACGTTCCTCGCACCGACTGTTTACATGGACACGGATGGCCGCTACAAGGGCATCGATCAGAACGTGCACGCGGCGAAGGGTTTCACCAATTACACCACCTTTTCACTCTGGGATACTTATCGTGCACTGCATCCGTTTTTCAATATCGTCCAGCCAAAACGTAACCGCGATATGGTCCATTCCATGCTCGCCCATTACGATCAGAGCGTGCACAAGATGCTGCCCGTCTGGTCGCACTACGCGAACGAGAACTGGTGCATGATCGGTTACCACAGCGTCTCGGTGATCGCCGACGCGATTATCAAAAATGATATCGATTTTGCGACCGCAAACCGCGCTCTCGACTCAATGGCGCAGACAGCAAAGACGAAGTATTACGACGGGCTCGAACACTACATGAAACTCGGCTACGTGCCAGAGGATAAGAACTCGTACTCGGTCTCAAAAACGCTCGAGTACGCCTACGACGATTGGACGATCGCCGAGGCGGCGAAGAAACTCGGCCGCAGCGATATCGAATCTGAATTCCGTAAACGCTCGGAGAATTGGAGAAATGTTTACGACGCCAACACCGGCTTTATGCGGCCGAAGTTGAGCGACGGCAAATTCCGCGAAGCGTTCGACCCGCTAAAGACGCACGATCAGGGATTCATAGAAGGGAACGCCTGGAACTACAGCCTCTATGTTCCGCATCAGCCGGAGGCGATGATCGAGATGATGGGCGGGAAGAAGAAGTTCTCGGCACATCTCGACGAGCTTTTCACGATGCACCTGCCCGACGAATTCTTTGCCGAGACCGAAGACATTACCCGCGAAGGCATCATTGGCAATTACGTTCACGGCAACGAACCTGCCCACCACGTCGCGTATCTTTACAACTACACCGGCGACCGTTGGAAGACGCAGGAACGCGTGCGGATGATCCTGAAAAACCAGTACCGCCCGACGCCCGATGGTCTTGGCGGCAACGATGACTGCGGCCAGATGTCGGCGTGGTATCTGTTCTCGGCGATGGGCTTTTACCCGATCGCTCCAGGCTCTGACCGCTACGAGCTTGGCAGCCCGGCGATCGATACCGCCGAGATCAGGCTTGAGAACGGAAAGACATTCCGCATCGAGGCCCGCGATCAATCTGAAAAGAACGTTTACGTCCGCCGCGTAGAACTTAACGGCCGGCAGATCGACCGCCATTACATCACCCACTCTGACGTTATCAACGGAGGAACACTCACTTTCTACATGTCGGATAAGCCGGCGATGTGAAAAATCGGCGCAAAGAAAAAGGCGGCTCTTGGTTCTTTGGGACACAAGAGCGGCCTTTTTTGTGATTTTGAGTTGCGGTGTCGAAAGAAGATGTCCGATTAAAGCTGGACGTCGCTTTCGACCTCGTTCAGCTTGAAGCGGGCCATTGCGAGGTTGCTCTTTTCCCGGCCGAGTACGAGGTAAAAGAAGAGGTTGTTGTGGTGCGTCAAAGGGCGGATCAGGTGATACTGGCTGCCGAGGCTGATGAGGATGTCCTCGATCCGGTCCTTCAGTCCCAGGTTTCCCATAACTTTGTACTTCGATTTGATGACTTCCGTGTTACCGGCCGCTGCCACATCGAGGTTTACGCCGCCGCCTGCCGTTCCGAGTGCCATACCGCTGTCGGAATCGACAAGTGCTGCTGCCATTGCGCCATCAAGCTTGAGAAGCTCGTTGAGTGAATCTTGAATATTGTTAGCCATTGAGATCTTAAACTCCTGTTGGTTTGGTGTTGAGGGGGTCTCGGAGATGCAGTCTCCGGTTTCGGTCGCTCCGTCGAAGTGCACATTCGCCGGGGCTATTTCGTCCGCATGCTGATCGGGCACTTGGACAAAATCTGTGTGGGCACTATCGAAGACGTCGTCGTCATTCAAGCCGAGTATCGACGCTTCGTCCTTCTCTTTCGCCGCATCCATCAGGATGTTTTGAAGCGGCTTTTCGATTCGTTTTCTGATCTTCTTGAAGACATTCATGATCTCGATCTCAGCGTCTTCCCAGCAGACGATCTCATATGCAGCTTCGAGGCCGGTCAGCTCTCCGCACACTGCGTCGATCAGGGTGCCCTTTGAAAAATATAGATTTCCTTTGCGTCCGTTGGATCTGACCTTCAGATTGCAGGTCTTCTTCTCCATCTCTATCAGCTGAAGAAAACTGAAGAGCATGATGCCTTTCAGGTGTCCTTCGGAACCGTGCTGGATCCCTTCGCGGATCTTGCTGGCCAAGAGCTGCAGGTCGATCGGCTTTTCAAGAAGTTTGAAGGCGTCCAGGTCCTGAACGCGGCGTTCGATCTCAGGCGTGCAGAATGCCGTCATCACGATGATCGGGATGTGCGGAAACTCATGCATCATATGCGTCAGCAGCTGAAAGCCGTCCATAACCGGCATTTTCAGGTCCGTGACCACAAGGTGCACTTCCTGCTTCTTCAATTCCTCTATCGCCTTCTTGCCGTTGAGCGCCGTTATCATCGTGAACTCATCGGCAAACTCCATCATCCCTTCGGTAAGACTCGCGAGAAAGAGCTTCTCGTCATCGACAACCAGTACCGTTTTTGGTGATGTGTTCTCGGGCATAGGATTAGGAAGTGAGACGCCTTGACGTCGCGTCGTCGACTTTTGCAAGGTGTGTGCCAATGTTCGTTGCCGAACAAAAACACAGTTTTTTCTAGGGTTCTGAATGCAGCGGCCGGACGGCCCTGTTCATTTTGGATATGCAGTTTGGACAGGCGGTCAGATTGAACAGTCCAATTTGAGCAGCCGTCGTAACTGCTTATGTTCCCGAGTGTTTTGCGGGAGTGTTTCCGGATCCGTTCGCTATCTAAAGAGCAAGGCCGCTCTTTTAGATACTGCACTAATGAGCGGCCCTGTTTCTTCGGCTCCGTCGGATGATCGATGCGTAAGCGACGATCAAAGCTGTACCTGGTTTTCGATCTCGGAGAGTTTGAACCTTGACATTGCCAGGTTGCTTTTTTCGCGACCCAGCACTACGTAGAAAAAAAGGTTCGAGTGCTGCGACAAGGGACGGATCAGGTGGTACTGGTTGCCGAGGCTGATAAGGATGTCTTCGATCTTGTCCTTCAGGCCGAGGCTGTTCATGACCTTTGTTTTCGATTTGATGACCTCGGTGTTGCCGGCTGCCGCTACGTCAAGATTGACACCGGTGCCCGCCGTTCCCAGCGCCATTCCGCTGTCCGAATCTACCAATGCCGCTGCCATTGCGCCGTCGAGGTTGAGAAGTTGGTTGAGTGATTCCTGGATGTTGTTTGCCATTTTGTTTGTGCTCCGTTTTTTTAAGTTTTTTCTCTTTCGTTTTTTTTCGCGATGCAAAACCTGCCTGGGATGTAGCTATGTCCTTTTTCTGATCTTGTTTGCCGGCTTGTTTCGTTCGATTCTTCGTTTGTTGGGGCCGGGCTGTTTGTTCAGCGGACTGCTTTGCCTCACGCCTGCTATATAAACAAGCCGCGTGCCAAAGTTGTCTGGCATCACAAAACCCAGTAAACACGGGCCTCTCGCGAAATCAAAAGTAAAATGCCTGTTCAATTTGAACAGGCATCTCACTAGGCTTCTCGATTTTGGCCTGTTCAATCTGAACAGGCTTGGGTTCGTCATCTCACACCGAAACTTTGAAGCTTGCGCTTCATCGTCGAGAACGATATCCCGAGATCGTTCGATGCTCGTGCGATGTTGTTCCGGTTGCGTTCGTACACAGCCAGGATGTATTGGCGTTCGAGTTCCGGCAGCGTCATTCCCTTTGATAACGCATCTTTGACCACGTCGCCTGAATGCCCGTTCATCGATCCGTTCGTAGTGATCGCCGGGACAGGCGGTGAGTGGAGATCGACGATCTGTGACGGATATATTTCCGTGCCCTCGTGCAGGATCAAACAGCGTTCAATGATGTTCCGCAGTTCGCGGACATTGCCCGGAAAATGATAGCTCTGCAGCCGCTCCATTTCGTAGTCAGGGATCGCGACGCGCCGGTTCGGGGCAAAGTGCTCGATGAAATGCGCACAGAGATCAGGCAGGTCCTCAAGCCGCTCACGAAGCGGCGGAAGATGAATGCGTATGACGCTCAGTCTGTAGAACAGATCCTTACGAAACCGGCCGCTTTCGATCGCCTTCTCGGGCTCAGCATTCGTTGCCGCAATGATCCGGACGTTGATCGCCCTGTCCTTATCGCCGCCGACGCGTCGGATACTGCGGTCCTCAAGGGCGGTAAGCATTTTAGCCTGAAGCGTCGCAGGCATCTCGCCGATCTCATCTAGGAACAGCGAACCGCCATCCGCAAGCTCGAAGAGCCCCTTCCGCGTTTGCGTCGCTCCGGTGAATGCGCCTTTCTCGACGCCGAACAATTCGGACTCGATCAGTGTCTCGGGCAGCGCCGCACAGTTGATGTTGATTATCGGGCTAGTAACGCTATGGCCGCTGTGGTGGATCAGCTTTGCAATAACGTTCTTGCCCGTGCCAGTCTCCCCGGTGATCAGTACTGGTGCGGTGCTTGCGGCGGCACGCATTATGAGATCCGCGATGCCGAACTGTGGATTCTTGAAGCCGACCAGAACGGCTTCGCGCCGTTGCTTGTCGTTTTGATAACGCGCGACCTGCTCGACCGCTTCAAGTCTCGACGCCTGAAATGCCCGCTCGACCGTGGTCTGGAGTTCCTCCATGTCGACGGGTTTGGAAATATAGTCGTACGCTCCGTTCTTTATCGCCTTTACTGCGCTGTCGAATGTCGGGAACGCCGTTACCAGTATTATCTTTGCGTGGTCATTCAGGTTAAGAATGTCCGGCATCAGCTCAAGGCCGCTGCCGTCCGGCAGGTTGTTATCAAGCAGCACTACGTCATAGGCATTTTGGCTGCAGAGTATCCTTGCCGCGCCGACAGTGTTTGCCGTCGTAACCACTGTGTTCTCGTCGTCGAATAGGTGCCTTACCGAATCGCCGAAAAGCGTATCGTCATCGACGATCAAAAGCGTGCATTTCTGCTTGTCGGGATTAGTCAAACTCATGCTTCGCCTCGGCTTGCCTGAAGTGAGATATGGACGTTTGTCCCTTTGTCGAGTTCACTCTCGATCTCGATAGTCCCGGCCATCGTGACCAGCATCTTTCTGACGATCACAAGTCCCAATCCTGAACCGCCCGGCTTCGAAGTGTAGAAGGGTTTGAAAAGGTTTGAGAGCTGTTTTTCGCTCATTCCGACACCGTTGTCGATAACCGAGATCTTCACCCAATTCCGATACTCGGAAACAAGAATCCTGATCTCCGGGTCTTCTTGTTCCGCGAGTGCGTCTGCCGCGTTCGCCATCAAGTTCATCATCACCTGATGCATCGCACGTGGGTCGCAAACGGCTCGTTCGCCGCGAAGAGAAGATTCCATGACGATCCGTATCCCGCGTTTCTCAAAGTCGGGGTTAATGAACGAGATGAACTGCTCCAGGAAGGTAACAATATCCACGTCCTCGATCTGCGGGCATTCGTGAAGGCTGAAGTTCTTTAGGGTCCGAAGCAGGTATTCGACGCGTCCGAGTTCCTGTAGGCAGCGGGAAATAAAAACGTGTACCTGTTCATGGTCCCATTTCTGGTAGTTCTTTTCGAGAACCGTCAGGGCCATCTTTACGGAGTTGATCGGGTTGCCCAGTTCGTGGCGGATCGCAGAGAAAACGTAACCCACGTTTTCCATTAGGTTCACTGCCTCTGCGATAGATTCAAGCTGTCTGGTCTCCGTGACATCGCGGAAGGAAAACACGTAGTTCAGTGCATTTCCGTCTGAATCGACGACGGAAGATGCCATGACCTCCTCGAAGATTCGGTCGCGGTTGCGTTCCACCTGATTGGTGGCACGCCAGACCTTGTGCTGGGCGAGCAGTGGAAAGACCTCGTCCTCCAATAATACTTTTGAGACCTCGGGTTTGAACTCGTATATCGGCCGCCCGAGACAGTTGTCACGGCCCTGACATGCCGATTCCTTAAATACTTGGTTCAGATAGACAATATTGCCTTCGACGTCTGTGATGATCGTGCCGTCGGTCGACTGTTCAATAACGGAATAGAGCCGAAGCAGTTCGTGTTTTGCCTGCCGCTGCTTTGTTACGTCTTTGATGACGTGCACCCAGCGGCTGCTCTGCGGGCCGGTGCCCTGAACTTCATGATTATTGATCTCAAACCATTGTTCATACCCGGCAAATCGCCCTTCCCACTGTTTTTGGCGGAAGTGGTCGTTCGAGTCGCTACCAGCCTGGCCGAAGATGGAGACAAGGTCCTTGCCGTTGATCTTGTCGAAAGTCGTGTTGAGGAAACGCCGGGTCGCCTGATTGCATCGTCTGAGCTTACCGTTCCTGTCTTCAAAGATGATCATGTCGGAAACGGCGTCGACCGTGTCTCGCCACTCGCGACTTGCGATCTCAATGCGTCGTTCGTCCCGAAGGTCTTCGCTTAGATTCTGGTTTATTTGCAGGACTGCACGGCTGCCCCGGAATTCGATCAAGGTTGCGCTGGTCATGATCGGCATCTCTAGGCCGTCCGAGCGGCGGTGGATGGTCTCAAAGCCGTCGACGCTGCCGTTGGCAAACGTCTCGGCGAGCATCCTCGACTCCCGGACCGTGTCCGTCCAGATCAGGGTTCCGCGGCTTCCTATCATCTCGTCCTGAGAGAAGGAATAAGTCTCGCAGGCGTAGCGGTTCGCTGCGACGATCGACTTTGAGTAAGGGTCGACAATAAGGGCGGAGTCCCGCAGCATCTCGATGAACGATGCATCGAATAGAGCAGCAGGCCGTACTTCAAAATTCGAAGAAGCGTCTTTCGGCAACGTGGCGACTAAAGGGTCAACGCAGTCGTCTAGCGAGGCCGGCAGTGCTTCTCCGACCCGATTCGATGCAGATTGGGGCAAATCTTTCATCGTAAGCGGTTTTGACCAAACTCTAATTCTTGTTGAGAGGGGTAAAAACGCGTGTGGAGAGTGTCCGCGATTACGGGATGATAACAAAATTTCAAACAATGTAAAAC
>JAUCQE010000274.1 GCA_030372865.1 Pyrinomonadaceae bacterium | reverse complement strand
GCCCCGGCGGCACCGTGTCGACGATCTTCGTGAACCACGGCCGCTTGAAAATGCCGCCCTCTTCCGGCGACGGGCTCTGCTGGTAGAGCGCGTTGAACATATAGCTGCCGATGGATTCTTTGATCTTCAGCAGCTCCTCGACCGGGAAACGCTCTGGCCAGAGGGCGAGGAGCTCGGACGCGGGAGTTTCGGGTTCGAGATTCCAGGTTTCCGGTTCGGTAATTTCTGCTTCAGGGTGTTCGGAGATTCCAGGTTCCGGGTTCCGGGTATTGGAGGTTTCGGGGTCCGGATTCTGGGTTTGGGATCTGATATTTGAGATCTGAGATTCGATGTTTTTCTCCGCTTTGCTTTGCGACTTTGCGTCTTGGAGGGAGGTTTCTTCCCTGTTCGGCCTGATATCGCCCTTGCTTACGCGCGGGCTTTCGCAAACGCACGGGCTTTCGCATTGTTCTTCACTCTCTCCTTCAGCCTTCATCCTTTCTCCTTTTACGAGGACACCCTCCCTACAGGTCGGGTTTCCGCCTGCTGCTCTTTGCGACTTTGCGTCTTGGCGGGAGATTTCTTCCCTGTTCGGCCTGATATCGCCCTTGCTTACGCGCGGGCTTTCGCAAACGTCCGGGCTTTCGCAATAGCTCGGGCGTTCGCTTTTAACCTTTTTCACGAGAGCGGGCATTTTTAGGACGTCCCAGTGTTCGCCGCCTTCCTGCATTTTTCGGAGGAGGCGGCCGGCGAGGTCGTCTTCGTGCCAGCGGGTTTGGATGAGGATCATCGGGGCACCGGGTTCGAGGCGGGTCGAGATGTCGTCGCGGAACCAACGCCAGGTCTTTTCGCGGAAGACCTTGCTGTGCGCCTGCGACGTACTTTTTACGGGGTCGTCGATGATCAACAGGTCCGCACCGAAACCGGTGATGCCCGCCCCGACGCCGACCGCCTTGACGCCGCCGCCGCGGGCGGTCTCCCATTCGGACATCGTGTTGACGGAGCGTGAGCGGGGGAAGATACGGGAGCGTGGGCGGGCGGATGCGTTGCCGTTGTCGCTCCGGGCCGGGCGGCTGTTTTCGCCCTGCGGGCTCACGCAAGCGGGGACGCTTACGCCCCCAACGTGTTTGTCTTCTTCTTCGGCGAGGACGCGGCGGATGGAGCGGGAGAAGCGGTTCGCGAGGTGCTGGTTGTAGCTGCCGACGACGACGCGCATCTTCGGGTTTTGCCAGAGCCGCCATGCGGCGTAGCGGGTCGTGACCGTTTCGGACTTGCCGTGACGCGGCGGCATGAAGATCATCAGGCGTTTCGATTTGCCCTCGGTGATGCGGCGGAGGTAATGGCAGAGCTTTTGGTGATGGCGTTTGTCCCATTCCATCCCGCCGCCGGCAGAGCGAAGGAAGGATTCGAAGGTCTCGAAGGATGGAAGGGCGGTGGGTGGTTGGCTGTCGGCGGACGGCGGTGCGCTGTCGGCGGGCGGCGGGGGGCTGTCGGCGGGCGGCGGGGGGCTGTCGGCGGTCTGGCCATCTCCGCTTTGCGTCTTTGCGGCTTTGCGGGCGATGTCTTCGCCGTGCGTCCCGATATCGCCCTTGCTTACGCGCGGGCTTTCGCATCGCGGGCTTTCGCATCGGGGGATTTCGCATGGTTCTTTACTTTCTCCCTTCTCCTTTATCCTTTCTCCTTTCGACGGGGCACCCTCCCTACGGGTCGGGTTTCCGCCTGGGGCACTCGGCGTCTCTGCGTCTCGGCGGTTGATCTCGGTTTTCCAGTTGTTGCGGTCGATCCAGCCTTTTGCGTCGCCGCGGTTGTAGAGTGTGCGGCGGTTGAAGCGGTGGCCGAGTTCGCGCATACGCGCTTCGATCCGAGTGTGGTCGCGGCCGTTCTGGTGTAAGTAGATGATGCGGCAATGTTCGATCCTGCGTTCGTTGTTCGTCATGGCATTTACGGCGCGCAGGTTGCGCGGCAATGACGAATCTAGCAATCACGAGACACGACGGGAATACCAAACGGCGCGAAAAGCGCGATAAGCGCGATAAGCGCGATATGCAAGGGGGGAGAATAATGGATAACGGACAGTGGACAATATGCTGATCGGGCGGATCAGGAAAATGGATAACGGACAATGGACAGTGGACAATCTAGGGAGATCCGAAATTATCCACTGTCCATTATCAATTATCCATTGATACCTATCTGTACACGCGGTAGTCGATCTCGGCGAAGATGTTGTCGCGGGATTCTATTTCGTTGAGGAGTTCGAGCTGTTCCGGCGTAAGAGTGACGCCTTCAGGCGTTTCCGGGGAACGGCTGAAGCCGTCACTCTTACCCTCAAGCATATTCGCGAGGAGGTCGAAGCGGTGGATGTGCGATTGGAACCGTCTTGAGGAGTATTCGACCGTCGTGCCCTGGTAGATCTGGAA
>JAUCQE010000273.1 GCA_030372865.1 Pyrinomonadaceae bacterium | reverse complement strand
GCCTGTTTCGTGCCGTTCGGGCCGTCGATGAACTTCAGGTCCTTGGCGGGAATATGAACGAGCGAGCGGACGTAGTTCCCTATCGTCGGGTCGTTACCGTAAAGCGAGTTGAGGCTGAGCGATATGTCGTTGACGGCAAAGGGCGATATCAGCGCACTCTGGATCTGATAAACAGGCGACCGTTCCACGGGCGCGCGTTTCGCCATCGCTTCCTCCGCAATATTGATAAAGCCGCTGCGGTATCGGACGTCGGTGTCCTTCCGGCTCACCTTTATCTCGATGTCGTTGTACTTCACCCGTTTCGGGTCAAAGGTGTCGGAATCCGGTTCGTAGGCGATGAGGTAATAACTCTGGTCGTTCATCACCTTTCGGATGGCCCAGGAAATGTCGTTCATGCCCAGCACGGCGAAACCGCCCGTTTCCTTTGAAAGGTAATCGATACCGGCCTGCGACTGAAAGAGCTGGTTGCTGCGGTCGGAATAGATGCGCGAGACCGCCTGCGGCGAAGGGTCGATTATCCTGTCTGCAGCGGTCGGGCCGGTGTACTCAAGGCCTCGCGGGTCTATCGCGTAAAAGACCACCGATGCACGGTTCGCGGCGTCCACAAGGCGAAGCATGCTGTCGACAACTCGGCCGCCGTCTGAAAAGCCCTGAGAATCGCGCTGAAAGATCGAAAAGCCCTCGGAAAAAAGTACGACCGACTTGCGGCCCGGAAGCTGGCCCATACCTTCAACAATGTACCGAAGCGCACCCAGCGTGCCGGTAGCGAAAACCGAACTGCGATAATCTTCGACGCTGTTGTTGAAATTCCGCTCTTGCTCGAGGTCTTCTGCCGTTACGGTCGAGTCGCCGAGAGCGGCTGCCTGCTCGAGCATCGAGGGCTCGATCGGGGCAAAGGTGCTGATGCCGGCCCTACCGAGCGGGTTCCACTTCACGCGTTCGATCGCCGCGTAGAGTATTCGTTTGTCCGAGGTGAACTGCTGAAGAGCACCGATGCCGGCACCCGTGCGGATGATGGCGGCAAGATCGCCCTCGCGCATCTCTTCGTCAACGAACTTCCTTAAAGCACGGCGGACCTGATAAGCACTGTGAAAATTAAGGGCAAGATCGTCGACGACGAGTGCCAGCGTGCGCCGCACGTTTTCGGCACGAACGACCGGCGGAGGCGTCGGTGCCGCAAGCGGGTCGGGCTTCGCGGGCTTGGGCCCTGCCTCGTCCTCTTCCCTGACGCTTGAGATAAAAGTGACGTTCTCGACCTTCTGCTTCTTGCCGTTCTGGTAGATCTCGAATTCTTCGGGCCTCAGGTCACGGATAACGCGGCCGCGTTTGTCGGTAACGGTCACGTCCAGCCGGACGATGGCGGTGCTGATCTTTACGACCTCGCCGTCCTCAGCCGGTGGCGGTGTCGGTGATGGGCTTGGTGTTTGGGAAAGAGCCGATGATGCGGCTAAGAAGACGATCGCTAGTGCGGGCCGTAGGAGATTCATATTAATTACCTTTCGTCTAGAAGAATGAACCACGCGATTTCTGGAGCACACGGCCCAGCTTACGGGGCCGGCTATTCCAGCACCTCGAATTGTACGTACTGTGTTGCGATCCGTCTACTCTTTTTTGCGGACGGGTCGGAGACGACGATCTGCAGGACGTAGTCGCCGGGCAAAAGGTTCTTTCCGAGCTCGACCGCGTCGGTGTAGCTGAGCAGGCCCGATGCCGGATCTACCGTCGAAGCAAGCGATCTGGTGTTCGTCGTAAAGACGAGCTTGCGGTCGTGGAAAACACGCGACTCGATCGTCAGGTTCGACGTGCCTTCGCGGGCGGCCGCGTTCAGCGCCTCGACGCCGAAGCGTAGCACGGAACCGCGTCTGAATCGCCGGAAAGCGGTCGAGGCTTTCGGGTCCGGGAATTCCATAAGCCTGTTTGCGGCGGTCCGAACGTTCGTCGATCCCGAGTTCATCGCGTCCCAATATTCGCGGCTCACGTTCTCGAGCACGATGCCCCCGAGCGTTACGCCCGTCTTCTTAAGATTCGGCACCTCGACGAACTGGTTTGCCGAGCCGACCGCCTTGCTCGCACGGTCTATCAGGGCTACGCGCATTTGATAGGCACCCGGTTTCTTGAACGGGAAGATAAAGCTGTAGGCAAAGCCCTCGCGTTTCACACGCTCGAAATGTTCGGGCTTGATGGTCGTGGAACCGGTTGCATTGTTCTTTTCGACCGGGGCACCGTTGTCGCCGTAGGCGATCGCGAGTATCTCGAAGTTTGCCTGATAGTCACCATTCGCAAGCTTTGTAAACTCAAGGTCGCCGGCGTCGATATGCAGGAACGAATGAACGAAATAGCCGCGCTTTTCGGTGTGGCCGAACAGGGCGTTAAGGCTGACGCTGATGTCGTTTATCGCGAAGGGCGAGGTCAGAGCACGCATCAGCTTGGTTGGGAAATTAACGTCGACGAGTAACTTCTCGTCCTTTACGTCTCCGGTGAAAAAGCCGCTGCGGTGGCGGACCTCAACACCCTCGCGTTTCACCTTTACCTCGATGTCGTTGAACTTTCGCAGCTCGGGGTTAAAGTTATCGCCGTCAGGTTCATAGGCGACGAGGTAAAAGCTCTGGTCCTCGAGTACCTTGTTGACGCCGATGCTCAGGTTGTTCTGGTTTATGTAGGCAAAGCCGCCGGTTTTCTCGGCGAGATAACGAAGGCCCTGTTGAGTATCGAAAAGCTCTGTCGACCGGTCGCTGATGCGGTCGCTTAGGTTTTGCTGTATCGGGTCGTTTTGTGTATTCGGGTCATAGACCTGGTCCGCGGCAGTTAAGCCGGTGTATTCCAGGCCGCGTGCATCGAGCGGATAAAAGATGACCGACTTGCGGTTCGCCTCGTCGATCAGCCTTTTCAAGAACTCCATTGTTCGCGAGGCCGCGATCGACCCGCCTTCTTTGCGGTCGAAGATGCGAAGCCCGTCCGAGAACATCATCACCGATTTCCGCCCCGGAAGCTCGGCCATTCCGCTGACGATATATTTAAGGGCACCGAGCGTTCCGGCGGTGAAAACACTCTCGCGAAAATCGGAGCCGCCGCGTTGGAAATCGCGTTCCTGAATGAGGTCCTCTTCGTCGACCGATGGCGCGTCGGCGCTGTCCGTTCGACGAACGCGTTCGAGCATGGTCGGTTCGATCGGGTCGAAAGAGCCGAATTTGCCGACGCCTTTCGGGTTCCAGCGGACGCGTTCGATGGCTGCCATTAGCTGACGCTTGTCGGACGTGAACTGCTGAAGCGCGCCGATACCGGCACCGGTGCGAATGATGCCGACGAGGTCGCCATCCTGCATTTGCTGTTCGACAAAACGGCGAAGCGCGGCACGCGTTTGGGCAACGCTCGCGAACGAGAGCGTCAGGTCGTCGACTACGAGGGCGATCGTGCGGCGAACATTCTCAGGCCGGAGAACGAGCGGCGGCTCGGGTATGAGCGATGCGGATGGGTCCTTTTTCTGCTTGGTAAGCTTTGGCTGCGGATTGCTGACGAACGAGAAACCGGTAAGCTGCTGGCGGACGCCGTTCTCGTAGATCTCGATCTCTTCGGGGCGAATGTCGGTGACCGGGCGGCCGCTGCGGTCTGTAATAGCCACGTCAAGCTGGATGACCGCGGTCGTGATCTTGACGACCTGGCCGTCCTCGGGCGGCGTCGGTGAGGGAGCGGGCTTTGGCGAGGGTTCCTGCGCGGCGGCAAAACGTACGAAGGAGGCGACGAGGATCGCGGCAAAAAGTACCGGCCGTCTAAAGGACATAAGCATCGGAAGAGCAGAATTTAAACTGACTGGGAAGAGTGTTTGGTATAGTATTACAAGTCACTCGGTTTGGAAAGAGGTTTTTCCTTCGGGCAGATTCTTCACCCGGTCCTGCATCGAACGTCTTGGGAGTTCCGTAGTAAAAATGCTGAAGCAGTTATCCGCAGTTTGTTTTTCGATCGCTTTTACCTTTGTTTTGTTTACCGTCGGGTGCTCGGCGCAGCCGATGGCCGACCCAGATCCGCTTGGCCGAATCCGCGAGATGGCGCGTGACGGCAAGATGCCGCCGGAGTCTGTAGTGGCGGACGTCGAGAAACGCCACGCGGGCACGAAGACCGGCGCTCTCGCGACGCTGCTGCGGGCGAGGATAAAGTTTGAAGCGGGCGACAACGCCGGTGCGGCGGCCGCTCTTTCCTCGCCGGACATCGCGAGGCTGACGGAACTCGACGATTACGTGCTGTGGCTCCGCGGGCGGGCACTGCTCGGTGCGGGCAACAGCCGCGAGGCGATGACGGCATTCGAGACGCTTGTAAAGGATCACCCTGATTCCCTGCGGCTTGAGGACGCGAAGATACGCTGGGCCGAGGCGGCGGTCGCGGGCGGACAGGCGGCGAAGGTGGCGGAATTCCTGAGCCAGCTGAACGCGAAAAACAACGCGAGGTCGCTGCTGCAGACGGCGAAAGCATACGAAGCGGGCGGCGATCAGGCGTCGGCGATCAAATATTATAGAAGGACGTACTTTTTCGGAGCCGGAAGCGATTCCGCGAAGGAGGCGGAAACAAAGCTGACCGCTCTCGCACAGCCGCTGACACCGGCAAACGCCGAAGAGGCCAAGGCACGCGCGAACAACCTCTTTGCGGCAAAGGACTACACGAACGCACAGGCGGCCTACAACGCTTTGATCACGGCGTTCCCCGCGGCGGCGACGCCGGACGTCCACCTGCGGCGGCTTGAGACGGCCGCGGCATTGAAGCGTATGCCCGACGCGCTCGCGGCGTTCAACGCGATACCCGCGACGGCCAAAGAAAAAGAAGAGGCATATTACGACCTGACGCTCGCTTATGCACGGGCACGCACGTGGCCGCAGGCGAGGGCAATGGCGGAAGAGATGCGGACCAAGATGCCCGCAAGCCCGATGACGGTCAAGGCATGGGTCGATGCCGGCTATGCCGCACGCGACGCGAAGAACAAGGGCGAAGAACAGTATTTTCTGCGAACCGCACTCGTCAATTATCCGCAGGCGGTCGAGGTCGCGGGTGCGCAGTTCGAGCTTGCGTGGCTTGAGCACGAGGCGAAGAACTACGGCCGAGCCGCCGATCTTTTGACCGAGCATCTCGCACGCTATGCCGACAAGGACACGACGAACCGCGGGCGTGCGGGTTATTGGTCGGCCCGGAATTCGGAGCTTGCCGGAAAGATAAACGAGGCATGCGAGCTTTATGACGCGGTCGCTTATCGCTACGGAGCGAACTGGTACGGGCACATCGCGAACGAACGACTGACGGCGCTTCGCGGGCAGGGCAAGTGCAAGGCGAAACCGGCGTTCGCGGCAGGGTCGCTGGTGCCTGAGGCGGCGGCGAACCTGAAGACGGTAACGGTCGCTCCTGAAAACGCCGGGCCGCAAGAAGCGGCGAGAGCGGCGAAGGGCGACGACCTAAGCTCGGTCGGAATATTCGACTGGGCACTCGAAGAGCTGCAGGCCGCGCAGGCAACGGCTCCGAACTCGCCGAAGATCAACCTCGCGGTCGCACGGCACTACCGGATGAAGGGCAACAACGTCGCGGCTCTGCTCGCACTGGCGAAGAGCTATCCGGACTACGCGCAGATGTTCCCCGAGGAAATGGGCCGCGAGGAATGGGAGATCTTTTACCCGCACATGGCCTGGGACCAGATAAGGAATTGGGCACGGCAGCGCAGGCTGGACGTTTACCAGGTGGCGGGTTTGATAAGGCAGGAATCGGTCTTTAACCCGCGTGCGAAGTCGGGTGCGAACGCTTACGGGCTGATGCAGCTTTTGCTGCCGACGGCGAAATTGGTCGCACGGAAGTATGGCGTTTCGGCGCCGCTTTCATCGGGCGAAGACCTCTTTCAGCCGGCGTTGAATATCGAGCTTGGCACCGGGTACATGCGCGATCAGCTGGATAAGTTCGGCCGCATCGAATACATGGCGGTCGCATATAACGCGGGGCCGGGACGCGTGCCGCAATGGCGTGCGACGCTGCCGCTGGAGATGGACGAGTTCGTCGAGGCGATCCCGTTCCGCGAGACGAAGGGCTACGTGCAGGGCATCATCCGCAACACGGCGCAGTACCGA
>JAUCQE010000272.1 GCA_030372865.1 Pyrinomonadaceae bacterium | reverse complement strand
CCGTTCGGAACTCGTCGGCAGCGTCAGATGTGTATAAGAGACAGTTATTGGTCACTAGCAGGTAACGCCGGCCGCAGCTCAAAACCCTTTTTGGTGAGGACACCAACGGGCAGGTTATCCTGCCCGTTTCATTGTTGATGCGGCTTGGGGATGTTCCTGAAGCCGGTCGATAAGGAACGATGCCGCGCGACGCGAAAGTTCGTTGATCTTGCAGTTCATAAGTGCGTTGCACTCTTCGTCCGCATCGATCCCTCGTTCGCGTGATATAGCACGGATCATTCCGAGCTGTTTCGTCGTGATAAGGTCGGCGATAGAACGTGCGATCGGTTCCTGCGGCACTGCGTTCTCATCGCTTCGCTGTGCCGGTTGCTGTTGTACCTGTGACCGCGGTTCCGACCGGTCCCTTTCCGAGCGGTCGAACTCGTCAAACTCCTTCTTATAAAGTTCGCGAGCGATACCGAATTTCACTGCCGCCCGTTTAAGAGCGTCGTGCTCAGCCTTCTTTATGCCCATCTCGGTCGTGGACGAACCCGTGCCGATACCTTCACGGGTCACGCCGTCGATCGTGATCGCGACCGTCACGATCAACACATCGCCGAGTACCCGAATGTCCTTGATCGAGTGGGCCCAGTTCGGAGCGGTCTCATCAAGGATGTCCGCGACGGTGTGCCACTCGATATATTCGATCGTCCGCATGTTACCGTTGCGGTCGCGCCAACCGTCCCGCTGACGCACGAGTTCAGACGGGACATGTTTCCTGAGCTCCTTCAAAGTGGATGAAAAATCCAAAACGTTATTATTGCTGTCCGCCGCTTGTTTCTGCCCGTTCTTCATTCCGGGAAGCGTCTGCGTTTCGGGTTGTTGTGCTTTCATTGTCTTGCTCCTATCTTGTCATTTACGAACGATGCCTGATTCGGCTTCGTTCCTGTCCGCCACGGGGCTTATTCCGCGACTCAGCCTATATATTGACGACACAACCCGTGCCATCTGTGAAACAGTGTACCACATCAATTTATTCGTTGCAAGGGTGAAACGAGGTGTTGCATTTAAAATTTTCCTGTGTTATGTTTTACACGTGAAATGAAAAGTGCATCTGTGGCACTTACACTTTCCGGAGGTGGAAAAGAACAAAATGGCTTTCAAAAATGACAATCTGATCAATACGGTCGAACTTGGAAGGGCGATCAAGCGTCGCCGCGAGGAACTTGGGCTCAGTCTCCGTGACGTAGCGGATGTTACCGGTGTTTCGGCATCTACTTTGTCGCGTATAGAAAATGGGACGGGCAAGCCGGACGCGGACAACATCGCCCGCCTGACCGGCTGGCTGGATATGCCGATCGACCGCGTGATGAGCAAGAACGCCGCGTCGGACGTTGAGCCGGTGATCTACTATCCGCATGAAGCGACGCCCGAGATCGTTGAGGCTCACCTCAGGGCCGACAAGAAGCTGACACCCGAGACGGCCAAGGCTCTTTCCGAGCTTTTCCGCGTAGCGTACAAGCAGTTCAGCAAGGGCGGCAGGTAGGGAACAGCAAAAGGTTTAGTAGAACTTAGGAGAGCACGTAAATGGAGCAGACATTTAGGTTACAGGCACAGCAGGCGGCGGTTTTGACCGAGCGGAGTTCGTTCGCGATCGACACGACCTTTGTCCTTTTCTTCCTTGCCGTTGATTTTGGCCACTCGGTGGTCTTTGGCGGGTTCGAGATGGCATTGCCGCTGCTGACGCTGCTGATGTTCGTGTTTGTTCCTTATTTCCTGCCGTGCGACGGAGAAAGGCCTGAATTTGGGAATTGGGCCGTCGGACGGGTGATTCTCGCGGTTTTTGGTGTCGGGATAGGCCTTGCCCTCCGGCAGGCTATTGGGACAGTGTTCCCTGAGTACTTCAGCCACCTCCCGCTGACCTTTCTGTTCGTTTCGGCTATCTTCAGCTGCTACATCCAGTTCTATGGTATAATTAGGGTTCGTTTGGCGAGATAGGCAAAAGGCGTCATACGAAAAACGAAGGTCCGCGGGCGTTTCGGGAACGCTCGCGGACTTATCTTTTTGACAGGATCATTACGCCGGGGCGTGGATCGCTTCTTCCATGTGAATCGAGTTATGAAGCGTCTGGAGCTGCCGGTAAAGCTGAGTGTACTGCAGAGGCGTAAGTGCCTGCGCGCCGTCGCATAGTGCTTCTTCGGGACACGGATGGACCTCAATGATCAGGCCGTCTGCACCGACTGCGACGCCGGCTCGTGCAAGCGGTTCGACCATGTAATTGTGCCCCGAGGCGTGCGACGGATCGATTATCACCGGCAAGTGTGACAGCCGCCGGATCGCCGGCACTATCGATATATCCAGCGTATTTCTCGCGTGATCGGCAAAGGTGCGGATGCCGCGTTCGCAGAGGATCACGTCGTAATTGCCCTCGGCCATGATGTACTCGGCCGCCAGCAAAAATTCATCCAGCGTCGCAGAAAGTCCGCGTTTCAGCAAGATCGGCTTTCTCGTCTTTCCCGCGTATTTCAGCAGGGAAAAGTTCTGCATGTTGCGGGCACCGATCTGAATGCAGTCGCCGTATTTTTCGACCAGGTCGATGCCGTGTTCGTCCATCGCTTCGGTCACGATGTTGAGGCCGAACTGATCGCGCACCTCGGCGAGGATCTTGAGGCCCTCTTCGCCTTTGCCTTGAAAGGCATACGGCGAAGTTCTCGGTTTGAACGCGCCGCCGCGGAAGAACTTGGCACCGCTGGCCGCGACGACCTCCGCGACCTTGAAGACCTGGCCGGGCGTTTCCACCGCGCAAGGGCCTGCGATCATTGCGAGTTCGCCGCCGCCGATGGTCGCGTTTCCGACCTTAATGACCGAACGGCCGGGCCGCAGGTCGCTTGAGATCAGCTTGTACGGTTTCGTGACCCTGATCGCCTCGGCAACGCCGGGCAGGTTCTCAAAATGAGTAGGATCGACGGAACCGCGGTTTCCCGTGACGCCGATCGCCGTTCGGCTTTCGCCCGGCATCGGGTGCCCGCGGAAGCCAAGTCGTTCTATCACCTGTACGACCCGATCGATGTCTGACTGGGTCGCATCGGGTTTCATTACAATAAGCATAAATAGGGCGTTTTCCTTGTCATCAGGGAAAACTTAACTTTAGATTTCGACCGCGTCTTTTGCAACCTGCGGCAGCAGGCCACGGACGAACTCGCGGACCCGTTCGACCGTGTTTCCTTCAGTGAGAGACCGCTCGATCTCGGCGACGATCGCCGAACCGACGACTGCCGCGTCGGCGTATTTCCAAACCTCTTCTATCTGCTGTCGGGTCGAGATCCCAAAACCGACCGCGATCGGCAGTTCGGTAAAGTTTCGGGCCCGTGCCACGAGCTCCTCTGCGGTGCTGCTTGTCTCCTTTTGCGCACCGGTAACTCCGGCCCGCGAAACCGCGTAGACAAAACCGCTCGCGTTTTCAGCGATCCTTTTCAATCGTTCGTCGCTGGTCGTTGGGGCGATCAGCGAAATCAGGTCGATCTCGTTCTCCCTCAGCGTACTGCCGATGGCTGCCGCCTCTTCGTCGACAGCGTCTGTGATGAGAACACCGTCGACTCCCGCCGCTTTTGCGTCTTCAGCTAGCCGTTCGATCCCGTAACGGTAGAGCGGATTGAGATAGCTGAAAAGCACTATCGGGTTATCGATCTGAGTGCGGAGGTCGCCGACCATATTCAAGATATGCTCCAGCCTTACGCTTTGCTCCAACGCCCTTTGCGACGACGCCTGGATCGTCGGCCCGTCGGCCATCGGGTCGGTGAACGGCACGCCGAGCTCGATGATGTCAGCTCCGAGTGCCGCCAAAGCCATGACGATCTCTTTCGACATCTCGAGGTCGGGGTCACCCGCAGAGACGAACGGTATAAAGCCGCCCCGCGACTGCGACCTCATTTCATCAAATTTTGCTGCGATCCTGCTCATTTTGCGATTGTCCCTTGTTTCTCGAGCTTTGCGAGAGCTTTTACCATCTTTTTCTTTAACTCTTCGCCGCTCAGCCTTGCCAATTTCTGCAGGGAAGTTTTCTTGCCAAGTTCGGAGGCGATCAGGTATCCGATGTAGTATCCGCTGCGGGGCGGAATACCTTTGTCATTCGCTCCGGCCGACATGAAAGGCTTCCAGATATTCGGGTCGCCCGAATCGATATTCTCGCGAATCTCCTTGGCAAATCGGGGCATTGCGGCATTCGTCTGCTCCGCAAGCGTCTTATTTAGTAGGATCTGTTCAAGCGTCGCGTCGGGGTTGAGGCGGTGGCTGACATAGGTCGCGAGGCCCTCGCCCCAGACGAGCCAGTAGAGCGGAACCTCGCCATTCTCGCGGCTTTTGCCTTTGAACGCCGCGACGGTCTGCGAATGGTACATGTGAAATAGTTCGTGATGGAACAACGCTGCGAGGTCCGCATTTTCGCCATATTTCGCGGCGATGGTATCGACGCCAAAAATGAGATAGTCAACATCGTCCATTCGACCGGTACCGCTGTCAGTGATGCCGTAGTTCGGCATGAAGACGACCTTGCCCTTCCACTTCATATCGGGCAATGCCTTTAGAAACTTTGCCTCGTGCAGCGGCAGTTCACTGCCGAGCCGGGCGTTCACGCTCCGCATTCGCGGTATCAGCTTTTCGATCTGCTTCAGATATTTTGCGAGGTCTTCATCGGATCGCTGGCCCGTAAAACCGGCGAAGATATCGGCATGGGGTGCGATCACCATCTCGCGGAAGTTCTTGACGCGAGTCGCCTCATCAGCCGACTGTGATGTTTCCCAAAAACGCCAGAAGTCCTCGATTATGTTTACGGTCTGGTAAGAATTCCCCTGAGCGAAGGCCCCGGCGGCGAATAGAACTAAAGCTGCGATTGTTAGTAATGGTCTCTTCATTTGATCTCTCCGAACATATTCTGGATCTGCGCGACGTCCTTGTCGCCGCGGCCGGAGAGATTGATGACGATGGTTTGGTCTCGACGCATTTCTCCGGCGATTTTGACAGCGTGCGCGATGGCATGCGCAGACTCCAGAGCCGGGATAATACCTTCGGTTTGGGAAAGAAGCCGGAATGCATCAAGTGCTTCCTCGTCTGAGACGGATACGTACTCGACGCGGCCTTCGTCATGCAGATAAGCATGCTCAGGCCCGATCGAGGCATAATCGAGTCCCGCCGAGACGGAATGCGTGAGGGCGATCTGCCCTTCATCATCCTGCAAAAGATAGCTTTTGGTGCCCTGCAATATGCCGACGCTTCCGCCGGACATAAATCTGGCCGCGTGTTCCCCAAGCCCGCTGCCCGTTCCGCCCGCTTCGACGCCGACCATTCGGACGCTGTCATTGAGAAACGCGTAAAAGAGCCCGATAGAATTCGAACCGCCGCCGACGCAGGCGACCAAGGCATCGGGCAGGCCGCCCTCCTTCTCGACGATCTGCTCGCGTGCCTCACGGCCGATCACGCTTTGGAAATCCCGCACCATCAGCGGATAGGGATGCGGGCCGAGCGCGGAGCCGAGCAGGTAATACGTCGTGTCAACGTTCGTCACCCAATCGCGGAGCGCTTCGTTGATCGCGTCTTTGAGTGTTTTCGACCCGGAGTCGACGCCGCGTACCTCGGCACCCATCAGGCGCATGCGGAAGACGTTAAGTTCCTGCCGCCGCATATCCTCTGTGCCCATGTAAACGACGCACTTGAGGCCGAAATGGGCGCAGACCGTCGCGGTCGCAACACCGTGCTGGCCCGCACCGGTCTCGGCAATGATCCGCTTTTTGCCCATCCGGCGAGCGAGCAAGACTTGTCCGACCGAATTGTTGATCTTGTGCGCACCGGTGTGGTTCAGGTCTTCACGTTTGAGGTAGATCTTCGCACCGCCGAGTTTTTCGGTCAGCCGCTCCGCCAAATAAAGCGGCGTTGGACGTCCGACGAAATCCTTTAACAGCTGATCGAACTCGGCACGAAAACCGGCATCGTCGCGATACGTGAAATACGCATCGGTCAGTTCATCGAGCGGGGCGACGAGCGTCTCAGGCACATAACGGCCGCCGTACTCGCCCCAATATCCTCTCTCGTTTGGTTCGTAACTGGTCATGCGTTCTTTGCGTTGCGGATGAATGCCTCGAGCATGTCCGCGTCTTTAATACCCGGCCGCGATTCGACTCCGCTGGCCACATCGACGACGGCGGGCCGAACGGCGTTTATCGCCGCGGCGACATTTAATGGCCCGAGACCGCCGGCGAGGTACAGCTCGTTTACGAGCGGGACGACCGCCGAGGCCTTGCTCCATTCAAAGGTCTTTCCCGTGCCGCCGCGCGCGTCTGCCGAGTAGGCGTCGAGGAGTATCGCATCGGCAGCGTGCTCGAATACCGATTCCGGTTCGAAACCGGGCGAGACCCGCAACGCCTTTATCACTTTTGAATTCGTCCGCGACCGGAGGTCGGATACGAAGTCAGGCGTTTCGTCACCGTGCAGCTGGATCGCCATTAGGCCAACCGCTCTTTCAATACTGATGATCGTCTCGATCGACGCGTCGACAAACACGCCAACCGGCAGGACGTCGTCCGGCAGAACGTCGACGACCTTTGCGGCATCAGCCGGTGAGACGTATCTGGGGCTCTCAGGGTAAAAGTTAAACCCAAGCTCGTCCGCACCGAGCCGTACGGCCGTTTGGGCGTCCTGAAGATTGGTTATTCCGCAGATCTTGACTCTCATGGTAAACATTTCACCGGCCCTCGGCGGCGACAGCATTCAATGGCAATAAGTCTGTACTTCCGATCGATCTCATTAGGCTCTCGCCGATCAGGAATGCTGAATAGCCTAGTTGCCTCAGTTGTTCGATCTCGTCTGCCCGCGTGATGCCGCTCTCGGCGATCATGATCGCTCCTTCGGGCCGGTGCTTGATCAACTCTCGCGACGTGTCCAGCGTGACGTCGAATGTCTTAAGATTCCGGTTGTTCACGCCGATGATCGATGCTCCGATCTCCGCCGCGACTGACAATTCCGCGAGGTCGTGGACCTCGACTATCGTATCGAGTCCGAGCTCGTCCGCCACCGCATGAAGCCGCCTTAACTCGCCCGCATCCAGTGCCGCAACTATCAAAAGTATTGCATCGGCCCCTGCGGCGGCAGCTTCTATGATCTGGTATTCGTCAATGACAAAATCTTTCCGCAGGATCGGAACATTTACGGCCGGCCTGATCCTGATGAGATCCTCCAGTGACCCCTTGAAGAAATCTTCCTCGGTCAAAACCGAGATCGCAGCTGCACCGCCGTTCGCGTACGCAATGGTCGTCTCAACCGGATCGGCTTGGTCGTTGATGATGCCTTTTGACGGAGACGCACGTTTGAACTCCGCGATAATGCTGACGCGCGACGCGTCGGCGATGGCATTACGAAGAGCATTCGGTGTGGATCCGCTGCGAACTTCCGCTGCCCGTGCTCGCAATTCGTCAAGGTCTGTTGACTCCTTCAACGCTTCGACCCGCCCGCGTTTTCGCTCGATGATCTTATCCAAAATGGTGCCGTTCATGCCGGTATCGCCTCCGCAAGCTGTTCGAATTTTCGCTGTGACGCACCCGACAAAAGACTCTCACGCAGTTGGTTAAATATCGCTGCCGGTTGTCCGCCCGCAGCGAGTGAGTATGCGGCGGCCGCATTCATCAGTACCAGATCTTCAGCACCCTGTGCATGGGGGCGGCCGGTAAGAACGTTCCTTATCATTGTGGCGCTGTGATCCGTATTCGTGGACCGCAGATCAGCGTGCTCTTTCGAATTTGAACCGAAATAATCAGGTGTAATTTCGAACATCTGCACCTCGTCGGTCACCTCCGCAACAAGCGTCTTTCCCGTTAGTGATATCTCATCAAGCCCGTCGGTGCCGTGCACTATCCATGACCGTTTTGTCCCGAGCCGCCGCAACGCATCGGCCATTTTCGGCACCAGTTCAGCGTCCCAAACTCCGATAAGCTGATGCGGTGCCGAGGCGGGATTGCACAGCGGCCCGACGCAGTTGAAGATGGTCGGGAAACCAAGCCCGCGGCGAACCGTTGCCAGCGTCGCGGAGAGCCGATGGTAGTTCGGTGCGAACATAAAGCAGATGCCGATCTCGTTCAGGCAGTTTTCGGCGGTCTGCGGATCGGCTGCAGGGTTGATCCCTAATGCAGAGAGAACATCGGCACTTCCGGAGTTGCTCGTTGCCGCTTTATTTCCGTGTTTTGCGACGGCGATGCCGGCACCCGCGACGACGAACGAAGCGGCCGTTGAGACATTAAAGGTCTTCGCCCGGCTCCCGCCGGTCCCCACGATATCTACAATTGTCTCATGACGGGGCGTTACACGGACCATACGCGACCGCATCACGCTCGCGATCGAAAATATCTCATCGGCCGCAATCCCTTTTTCGTTCCAGGCACGGAAGACCGATGCGAGCAGGTCTTCATCTGATTCCGAGATCATCGCATCGAGAAACGCTTCCGCGTCGCCGGCGGCAAGATCGCGCCGTTCGGTAAACTCCTCAATGCACTTTTTGAGTATCAAACTCATAACTCTGTCTTTTCAGCTATTTCGACGGCACGCAGCAACGCGGATGCTTTGTTTACCGTTTCCTCAAATTCGCTCGCTGGGTCCGAATCGGCGACAATGCCTGCCCCGGCCTGCACATGGGCGACGCCGTTCTCGAGAACCATTGTCCTTATCGCAATGCACGTATCCATGTTTCCCGTGTAATCGAAATAGCCGACCGCACCGGAATAAAGGCCTCGCGGCGTAGGTTCGAGTTCGCTGATTATCTCTATCGCACGGACCTTTGGGGCTCCGGAAACAGTTCCGGCAGGGAAACACGCAGCGAGGGCGTCAAAGCGGTCCGCACCTTCGCGAAGCTCTGCAGAAAGATTACTGACCAGGTGCTGCACGTGGGAATATTTTTCGACGTTCATCATGCAGTCGACCTTAACCGTCCCGTAGGCCGCGACCCGTCCGAGGTCGTTCCGTCCCAGGTCGACCAGCATCAAATGCTCCGCAACCTCCTTGCGGTCGGCTCGCATTTCATCGGCGAGCAGGGCATCGGCCTCCGGGTTCTCGCCGCGTGGCCTCGTGCCTGCGATCGGGCGATATTCGAGCCTCGAACCGCGGCTACGGACGAGCATCTCCGGCGATGCTCCGATGACCGAGCGGCCGTTCAACCTGATCAGGAACATGTACGGCGAGGGATTTAGCGACCGCATTGCCCGATAGATCGCAACCGGTGTCGCGCTTGTCGGACGCGAGAAACGCTGAGACAGTACGACCTGATATGCGTCGCCCGCGGCGATGTATTCTTTGATCTTCCGAACCGAGCTTTCGAAATCCGAACGCGAGAAATTAGAAGTGGTCTCGCCGTTCGAACCATTCGGATCTCTGACCGGGAGGACGACCGGATCATTCTCTAGGGATTTGCGGATACGGCGATTCGTTTCTGCTGCCTGGGCCTTTAGGTCTTCAATTTCGTTCGCTTCGTCCGCGATCACAAGCGAGACGATCTTGATCACCTGTTTCGCATGGTCAAAAGCGACGATCGTCCTGCAGAACATGAACTCTGCGTCGGTGTCCGTGCCCTCAACAGATCGCCGGAGCGTTGGTTCAAAGTATGCCGAGCAGGCAAAGCCGAAATACCCGATCGCTCCGCCGGCAGAGCTCGGCAGGCCGTCGGTCTCTTCGAGCCTGAAACTCCTGAAATGCTCGCGGAGGAAATCGATGATCGAAGTCTCGATCTTCGTCTCGCCACTCCCGTCCCGTACCATCACGCTCTGGTCGTTGCCCGAAACCGTAAAGACGGGGTCTGTTCCGATGAACGAATAGCGGGCGAGCGTCTCGCCGCCCTCGACCGATTCAAGCAGAAACGAGGACGGCTTGTTTGCCGCCAGTTTCAGATAAACCGCCAGCGGCGTCAGCAGGTCGGCAGGCATCGTGTCGACCACGGCTGTGACGTTCGACGGCTCGGCTTTTTGTCTGTCTCTTATACACATCTGACGCTGCCGACGAGTTCCGAA
>JAUCQE010000271.1 GCA_030372865.1 Pyrinomonadaceae bacterium | reverse complement strand
ACGGAACGATCCGGGAGGCAAAATTTCGGTCGGACGGCTGCGGGTACATGATCGCAGCGGCAGAGGCGGTTGCGGACGGCGTCGCCGGAATTCGGTTGACCGAACTCCATGGCGTTGACGGATCGCTCGTGTTCGCCGCGACCGGCGAGATCCCTGAATCACGCCGGCACTGCGCCGCGACCGCGATGGACGCACTGCGTCAGGCACTCGCAAAATATCGGCAAAAGCAGATCGAGGAATTTCGCGGCGAAAAGGCGTTGGTCTGCACCTGCTTTGGCATCACCGAGGACGACCTGACGGCCGTGATCGAACGCGAACGGCCCGAAGGGCTCGAAGAACTGGCGCGGTTCACGAACGCCGGTTCGGGCTGCGGTTCGTGCCGAATGCTGCTTCAGGAAATGATAGACAGCTCAGATGGGCACGAAAATGCCGTTTGAAACCTTTAATTTAGGGCGATATCGTATGCTATAATTCAGAACTTCCGCCGGCATTGCCGGCAAACTTTATTTCCAGGAGAATGTTGCCCGGGGCCGGGCAGTGCAAGGCCCGCTAGTTAGATTTGTTTCCGCAATGGACGACCCTGCCAGTTTATTCACGTTGCTTTTCTTTGCCGATGCTTCGGCACCGATCGCGACACCGGACCCGTTCTGGTCCACGCTCAACATTTTTTTCGTGATCTTTCTCGTGCTTGCGAACGGATTTTTCGTCGCCAGCGAGTTCGCGCTTGTCGCGGTACGTAAATCCAAGATCGAGGCGGACGCCGCCGACGGCGACAAGGCGGCAAACAGGCTGTTGGGCATGCTCAACAACCTCAATGCCTACATTTCCGCCACTCAGCTCGGCATCACGCTTTCATCGCTCGGCCTCGGCTGGGTCGGTGAACCCGCGATCGCAAAACTCCTCGACCCCGCACTTCTTTGGCTGGCCGAGTCGACCGGTGCATCGTTCATCGCGTCAGGAGCGGTGCTGCATACGATATCATTCGCGATCGCGTTCTCAATGATCACGTTCCTGCACATCGTGTTCGGAGAATTAGCACCGAAAACCGCCGCGTTGGAATTGTCGGAGAAGGTATCCTATTTCATCGCGGTCCCGCTGCAGCTCTTTTACAAGGCGTTTTACTACCCGATCCGCCTGCTGGACTGGGCCGGCACCAGGACTGCCCGAATGTTCGGGCTTCAATCGACCGGCGAGCATGGTTCGAGCTATTCGGAAGACGAGATCCGCGCGCTGATCAATGCTTCGCAGGAAAAAGGCCTGCAAAATCAACAAGCGCGGCGGCTCATCAACCAGTTATTCTAATTTTCCGAAACGACCGTGAAAGAGGCTATGGT
>JAUCQE010000270.1 GCA_030372865.1 Pyrinomonadaceae bacterium | reverse complement strand
CTTTGTGCCCTCGGGCATTTTCTCGAGAGCGGTGTCGAAGTAATCCTCGAGGGCTTTCGACATTTCAGGGATGCTCGCGCCGCAGTTGAAGAGTATTTCGTTAGCGGCCGAATCTTTCAGAAGTGCGTAGAGCAGATGTTCGAGCGTCACGTACTCATGGCGGTACTTTACCGCCTGATCGACGGCGAAGCTCAGTGTATTCTCCAATTCCTTAGTTAACATCTTTCTCTAGATTCTAGCAGTTTTCGGCCCGTTGCCCACAGCTATTTGACGGGTCAGACGACCCGTACGCCGTTGGGTTCTATCGGCGAAACGTAAGTGTTGAAATCAATGCCGGTTTGGCGAAATTCAGCGTCCATCGCGTCGCGAACAGCGACCGCTGTTTCGCGCGTTTCGCAGAGCATGAACATCGACGGGCCGGAACCGGATATGCCGCCGCCCAATGCGCCCGCCGCGAGCGACGCGGCGCGGACATCCTCGAACTGCGGGATAAGCGTGCCGCGGACGGGCTCGACGATCTCGTCAACCATCGAGCGGGACATCAGCCGCGTGTCGCCTTTTTCAAGGGCGGCGACGAATGCACCCAGATTGCTCCAATTTCGCACTGCCGAACGAAGTGGCACCTCTCTTGGGAGCAATGCACGGGCTTCGGACGTCTTGATCTCGATCTGCGGATGAATGACGGCGGCCCACAGCGGCGGGCAATCGAGCGGGACGACATCGAGCGGATCGACCGAACGCACCAATACGAAACCACCGAAAATGCACGGAGCGACGTTGTCCGCGTGCCGCGAGCCCGATGCAAGTTCTTCGCCAGCCATCGCGAAATGGACCAGCTCTTTTCGCGAATATCGCCCGCCGAGCAGTTCATTTGCCGCGACGACGGCACCGCAGGCGCTGGCGGCACTCGAACCGACGCCGCTGCCGGGTTTGATGCGTTTTGCGGAAACGATATCGAAACCGTGGCCGACTCCGGAGGCTTCGACAAGGGCTTGGAGTGCAACGCCGGCTACGTTCTGCGTCGGATCGGTCGGCAGGCCGAAATCGTCGCGGTTGATGATCCGAATGCCGGGCTCTGAGGATAGGCGCACGGTTATCTCGTCGTACGGGCTTTCAAGGGCAAAGCCGAGGCAATCAAACCCGCAGACCACGTTCGAGACCGTAGCTGGAGAGCGGACCGTTATCTCTGTCATATTTCCTAAAGAGAATCGAAAAGTAATATCATTACGGCGAGACACGCTCGAGTTTCGATCACAGATGCAATACTTTAGCACAAACAGGCGGTCGGCCCCCGTTGCCTTCCGCGAGGCGGTTTTAACAGGCCAACCGGACGACCGAGGGCTGTTTTTTCCCTCAGAGATCCCCCGGCTTTCTTCGGAATTTTTTTCAGAGCTTTCCGATCTGTCCAATGATGAGATCGCTTTCCGCGTGATGCGGCCGTATGTGGCGGGCGACATTCCGGACGACAACCTGCAAGAGATCTGCCGGGAAACGGTCGATTTTGATTTTCCGCTTGTGCCTGTCGACGACCGCATCTTCGCACTTGAGCTTTTCCACGGGCCGACGCTTGCGTTCAAGGACGTCGGTGCGAGGTTCATGAGCCGCTGCCTGCGGCATTTTTCACGGGGATACAGCCGCAAGACGCTCGTAATTGTTGCAACATCGGGCGATACGGGCGGTGCTGTGGCGAGCGGTTTTCATAACGTCGAGGGTATCGACGTCGTTATCCTGTTCCCAAAAGGCAAGGTAAGCCGGGTGCAGGAGCTGCAGCTTACGACTTTTGGTGGGAATGTAATTACATTGGAGATACGCGGCTCCTTCGACGAATGCCAGGCGATAGCGAAACGGGCTTTGGCGGACGAAGATCTTCGAAAGAAGACGTTTCTCACCTCCGCGAACTCGATAAACGTGGCCAGATGGCTGCCGCAGCAGACTTATTATTTCTTTGCGATGAAGCAATGGAGCGGGCCGCCGCCGATCTTTGCGGTGCCGAGCGGCAATTTCGGCAACATTGCGGCCGGGATGCTGGCTGAAAGATCGGGACTAAAGACAGGCGGATTCATAGCGGCGTGCAACAGCAATGACGTGGTACCGCGATATCTCGAAAGCGGAAATTACAGCCCGAAACCTTCGATCGAAACGCTGTCGAACGCGATGGACGTCGGCGACCCGAGTAATTTCGTCCGGATACTAGAGATTTTTTCGGGCGATCTTAATGCTGTGAAAGAGAGGCTTACGGCCGTGAGCATTTCAGATGAAAGAACGCGGGCGACGATGGAAAGCGTATTCGCGGAACATGGCTATGTGCTCGACCCGCACGGGGCGGTCGGGTATGCGGCGTTGCGGGACCGGCTCGCCGCCGAACCCGATTCCGCGGGGATCTTCCTCGAAACAGCCCATCCGGTGAAGTTTGATTCCGTCGGCGAGATCTTAGGTAATAACGTTGTAATTCCCGAGTCGGTCGAGGCATTAGAGAGTAAGCCCCGGTATTGCACTGAAGTTGGTGCGGACTACGAGGAAGTAAGATCGATCATCCAGGACCTGATATGAAAGTATTGAAATTCGGCGGCTCGTCGGTGGCTAACGCCGAGAACATGTCAAAGGTCGTCGAAATTGTAATTACATCAGCAGCGGAACAGCCGTGTCTGGTCGTGCTTTCCGCGATGCAATCTACGACCGACAAGCTGATCGAGGCCGGAAAACTAGCGGAACGCGGGGATGACGGTTTTCTCGAAAAGATCGGCGACATCAGGACGACCCATTTGGCCGCTGTCGAAAGCCTGTTTCCGGACGGCGTGCCCGGGGAACTCGAGGAGTTTGTTGAGACGGCACTCGGCGACCTTGAGAATATCTGCGAGGGCATCATTCGCGTCGGTGAACTTTCGGGCCGGACGCTCGACCGGATACTGAGCTTCGGCGAGCTGGTGTCATCAAGGATCGTAGCCGAGGCGATCAGGG
>JAUCQE010000269.1 GCA_030372865.1 Pyrinomonadaceae bacterium | reverse complement strand
GAGTATTACAAGCTTTACGAAAAGCGGCAGGCGGAACTCGAACGACGCAAGTACGACGGCATCGGATGGTATCCGATCGCGAATGGCGAGCTTGGGCCGCAGACGTCGGCTCCGGCCGGCATCGAATACCCGCCGCTCAAAGACGCACTTACGGTACCGGCCGAGGACGAACGATGGCGCGTGACGGCCGGGCAGGTAGAGCTTCGGTCGGACGGCGAGGCACTTTACCGTGTGACACAGGGCAAGCTGGCTAAGGTCCGCGACGGCAAGTATCTTTCGCTCGCGATAAGCGCGGACGGCAAATGGGCGCTCGCGAGCAGATATACCGAGGAATACGACATAGTACCGGTGCGTATCAATCTGGCGACCGGCCGCGAGTTCCCTGTCGCTCTGCAGGAGATGACGACGCCGTATATCGTCAGCTTCATGCCTTCGGTCGGGCAATTTCTGATGAGTTCGTACCTGGGCGGTTATGCTTCGGAGGATGATTACCACGGAGAAGACGAGGGCTGGGACGGAACAAATCGCAGCGTGCGTTCTGATCTTGGGAATATGTCGTTCGGGCTGCTAAACCCGGCGACCGGAGCGGTGCAGAAAGCACCGGGCGAGGCAAGGCCGATCGCCCACGAGACATTCCGCCGGCTGCAGCCCGCCGGGAAGCCGAACGAGTTTTGGGCTGCGATGCCGGACAACGGCAAGGATCAAACGGTCGTCGGGATCTATGACGCCCGGTTCTTTAACTTCAAACCCGTGGTCGTCGTGCCGAAGATGAACTTTAACAGCATGGACATGTGGGTCGACCAGCCCGGCGGGAAGGTCTATTTCGTCTATAAGGGCCACGTACTAGCAGTGCCGCTCGCGGCACCACCAGTAGCGGCCCCGAAAAGCTAGTATTCGATGATAGCGGAAACAGGGCGGTGGTCGCTTGGGCGGTCACCGCGTTTTCTTTCTGCGTCCGTGTCGTTGAATTGCTCGTACGCCTGGGTTTCGACCTTGCACGAACCGGCCTTCAGCTTGAACGGGTCAGCCGTGTTCCAGATGCCCGGTGAGACGAGGATGTGGTCGATCAATTCGTGAACGATCTGGCCGTTCTCGAGCGGGTCGGGAAAGCTGACCGTGGTCGAGTTCGCGATCGTGTCCGGCGTCATTGCGTGCCTCAGGAAAGTGTCGGGTTCGAGGAACGATCCGACGAGTTCGTCGATGATGTTGTGGATCAGGAATTCCCTTTCGATCAGCTCAGCGTATGCCCCGTCATTAAAGTCTCCCAGCACGACCGTGGCGTTCGGCGGATCGTTGCCGGGACCGAGGTCTTTGACGATCCACTGCCTTAGGCGATAGATCTCCGCCGAAAGCTTTTGCCTTACAAGCAGCGCATCGTTGATCGCTTCCGGTTCCCGGTTCATCCACTGTGCGGGCTTCTTTAGCTTCGAATATTTCGATTTCGTGTGGACGTTGATGATCCGCAGGCGTTTCGTCGCCGAGGGCTGGAAGGTCAGGACGAGTGGGCGGCGGTCATACTTGTGCTGCTTTTGCTGGTCGGCGTTGATCATTCCCCACGGATAGAAAGGGATCGCGGCGCGTAGGTCGGCTGTTTCCTGGCCGTCATGGGCAAAGGACGAGACCTTTGCGGCAATCGACTTATGGACGAGAAAATGCAGCGACTGGTTTCGTGCGTTCGATGAATGGACGACGAAATCGTCGTCGAGAAAGTCGCGGACGAAAAGCTCCATCTGGTCCTTTCGCGGCGGGCCTTCCTGTATCGCAAGTATCTTCGGATTCACCTTTTTGATAACGCCGGCGATGCGCGTGCAGAGAGCCGGCACGTCCTCGATCGGTTCAAGCCTGATCCTGTCTCTTATACACATCTCCGAGCCCACGAGACAGCGCTGTGTATCTCGTGTGC
>JAUCQE010000268.1 GCA_030372865.1 Pyrinomonadaceae bacterium | reverse complement strand
CACACGCAGACCGGCATCGTCGCCTGCTGCTCGATCGACGAATACGACAGGGGCCTGATCAAGAAGCACGAAAAGACGCGGCCGGACAAGGTCTCCGACCGCATGCGGCACATGCTCACGCTAAGGGCACAAACGGGCCTGATCTTTCTCGCCTATCACGGTACGGAGACGATAAATTCGATAGTCGAGCGGATCACGGCCGGTGAGCCGGTATATGATTTTGTCTCGGCGGACGGCGTTGGGCAAACGGTCTGGAAGGCGGACGACATTGATGCGATAACCGCCGCATTTGCCGAGGTCCCGGCACTTTATATCGCTGACGGCCACCATCGAGCAGAAAGCGCTTCGCTCGCCCGCAAGGAACTTCGCCAGCAGAACCCTGGCCACGACGGCACCGAAAACTACAATTACGTGATGGCGGGAATGTTTCCTGCCGAACAGCTCGAGATCATGGCGTACAACCGCGTCGTGAGCGATCTTGAGCACCTCACCGACGCCGATATAATCGCCCGCATCAGCGAGAGCTTCATTGTCACCGAGACGGACACCTGCCAACCGCAAACCCACGGCGAGATCTGCATGTACCTCGGGGGCAAATGGTACGACCTTCAGTTCACCGTTGCCTATTTCCGCGAGCCTGACCCGATCGAACGTCTGGACGTCAGCATCCTGCAGCACTACGTGCTCGAGCCCGTCTTGGGCGTTGCCGACCCGAGGACCGACGATAGGATCGCATTCGTCGGCGGGATTCGCGGCACGAAGGAACTCGAACGCATCGTCGACAGCGGCGAGGCTCGCGTCGCATTCTCACTCTACCCGACCACGATGGACGACCTTTTCGCCGTCTCCGACATGGGCGAAATAATGCCGCCAAAATCCACCTGGTTCGAGCCCAAGCTGAAGGACGGCCTTTTCGTTCACCTCATCTGATCAAACAAGCTGAATATCGCGGGTGCCTGTATAGACTCCCGCGGCGTTCCGTTCGAGCGTGAGTATCGGGTTGAAACCGCCCTTTCGACTCTCACGTTCCCGCTTTGTAATGAACCGGTCGCCCTCGAAAAGGATCGAGTCGATCCAGTCTTCTTTTTGATCCGCTGTGGTCACGGTCATATGGATGTGGGCCGCGATCGTCGAGCTCGGGTAAGAAGCCGGCCTGATCGTCTCGAACTCGTAATGCCCTTTGGCATCCGTAAGCATCCAACCGCGGTGTTTTCCGTGTTTATGCTCTCGGCCGCGGCCGTACAGCCCGTTTGCGTCTGTGTGGTAGAGATAGATCAGCGTGTTCGGTGCCGGCTTTCCGTCTTTGCCGAAAACGGTCCCGGAGATCAGCAGCCTTTCTCCCGCTGCAGACTTTTCCGCCAGAACTGCTCGCGGACCAACGCTGTCCGGGACGTCGCGGCCACCGCACCATTCACAACCCGCATCCGATATCGCGTTCTTGCGAAGGCTTTTTAGAACATCGCCGCTCTGTGCGTATGCAGGATCGCGGCAGCCCGCAAGAAGCGGAAATACGGCAGCGGCCGCTGCCAACCGAATGAACTCTCGACGGTCGGAGTCTACGCTTTTCATTTTTCTTGTCTCCCGAGGCCAAAAAGCCTTAATATTTTTGAGCGGTTCGTCGCCCTTATTTGTGTGTTCTAAAAGCAGAACACCGCCGTCTCGCCGCTTGTGACACCGATGGCAAGTGAAAAGCAAACAGGTCAATGGGTCCTCGAGACCGAACGTCTCGCTTTCCGGCCGTTTACGAAAGATGACCTGCCTGCGCTCATCGAACAGCGCGCTGACCCCGATGTGAACAAATACCTCGGCGGCCCGCGGCTGCAGAATCCCGAGTTTCTGGCGAAACGGATAAATTTTTACATCGATTGTTTCGAGAAATTAGGGTTTGGATCATGCGTGATGATCTGGAAGGAGACCGGCGAGTTCATCGGTGCCGCCGGCCTTCAGCCGCTCGAGGATACGGGCGAGATCGGGGTCGGATACAGCATGAAAAAGGAGTTCTGGGGCCGCGGCATCGGCACCGAAGCGGCCAAGGCGTGGATGGACTTCGGGTTTCGCGAAAAAGGCCTCGACCGCATCGTTGCCGTTGCCGTCGTCGAGAACAAAGCCTCGCAGCGCATCATGCAGAAACTGGGAATGAGCTACGAGAAGACCGAGGAACACTGGGGCGAGGTCTGTAACTTCTACGGTGCTTCGAAAGAGGATTTCTACGCGAGCTCGTAATGGTCAATGTCGGGGCTTTGTCCTTATTAATGCCAACATCAGCTGCTGTTTCATCGATATTCACCGGCCGGCGAATGGTGAACGTTCGCCGGCAGCAAGGTGGTATAACTTCACTTTCCCGAGTAAATTGCTTCAATGATCCGTCCTAATTATCTCAAGCTTATATTCGCCGGCATCATGTCACTCTATTTCGTCTGGGTCATGCTGACTCCGATGCAGGGCAGCTTTCTCGACCTTGTCGATCTGCCGATCCACGAATTCGGGCACCTGCTTTTTCGGCCGTTCGGTGAATTTATGATGATCGCGGGCGGTTCGTTGTTTCAGGTGATAATGCCGGCGATCTTCGTCGGGTATTTCGTCTGGCACTTTAAATATTATTCGGCGGCGATAGTTCTGTTTTGGGTCGGGCAGAGCATCATCAACGTTTACATATACGCCGCGGACGCACAGGTTATGCAGCTTGTGCTGACCAGCGGAATGACGGGCAGCGAGGGCAGTTTTCACGACTGGAACTACATGCTTTCGCGGACCGGACTGCTCTCTTCGACAAAAACGGTCGCCGGCATTATCCGAGCCGTCGGTTCATTGACTATAATTACGGCAGTCGTCCTTTCCGTTTACTATTCCTTTGTGCCCACAGCCGAGGACGATCATGACCTATGAAGGTAACATTGATCACAGGTGCTTCAAGCGGCATCGGCGAGGCGTTCGCCCGCCGGCTCGCGGAAGAAGGGCACAACCTCGTGCTGGTCGCAAGATCGGAGGAAAAACTTAGCGCGCTCTGCGACGAGCTTAAGGCGGAGCACGGGATCACGGCACATTTCATTGCGATCGACCTGGTGGATTTCGAGGCCGACCGCCGGCTTTTTCAGGAGACCGAGCGGCACGGGCTTGAGGTTGATTGGCTGATCAACAACGCCGGTTTCGGTTCGATGGGCGATTTTGCCGCGCTCGACCTCGAACGTGAGCTTGAGATGATCAACCTGAATATCTGCGCGTTGGTCGCCCTGACGCACCGCTATTTGCAGGGAATGCGCGAACGGAAAAGCGGCACCATAATCAACGTCTCGTCCGCCGCCGGCTTTCAGCCGATCCCGTTCATGGCGACCTATGCGGCGACAAAGGCTTTCGTGACCTCGTTTTCCGAAGCGATCGCGGAAGAGAATCGGCCGTTCGGCGTTCAGGTGCTGGCTCTGTGCCCGGGCTCGACGGATACAAATTTTTTCAAGAATTCGAACATTGACCGGATGATCAGCGTCAAAGGGCAGCAAACCGTCGACGACGTCGTGGAAACGGCATTGAATGCCGCCGACGGCAAGCGTTCGAAGATCGTGTCGGGCTGGACGAATTACCTTGTGGCAACGGCCACCAATTTTGTCCCCAATTCCCTGATCACGCGCGTGATGGGCAAGGGGCTTCGCTCGCGTTACCAGAATACAAAATGAAATTTACCGTACTCGGAAGCGGTTCGACCGGTAATGCGGTCCTGATATCGAGCGAGCGGACGAACGTGCTCGTCGATGCCGGCCTAAGTGCCCGTGAGATTTTGCGGCGGCTTGCGGTCGTCGGCGTTGCCGCTGAGGACCTCGACGCCGTGCTGATCACGCATGAGCACAGCGACCACGCGGGCGGCCTGCGGGTTCTGATGCGTTCGCTGTCGTGCCCCGTGTTCATTTCAAAGGCGACCGAGGATTCGTATTACGCGACCCGCCGCGGCGAAGCCAACGGCGAAAGCGAAAGCGTGAAACGGCAAGAGGTTTTGCGGGACAGAACCGTGGAGATCGAATCGGATCACGAGTTCCGTATCGGCGACATCGATTTTGAGCCGTTCGCGGTGCCGCACGATGCCGCCGATAATTTCGGTTTCGTAGCACGGCACGACGGCGTTCGCGTTGCTACGCTGATGGATTTCGGCCACATCACCGCCCTTATCAAAACAAAGCTGAACCGCTGCGACGCGATCGTTGTGGAGTCGAACCACAGCCGCGATATGCTGCGGGCCTGCCCGGTTTACACTTGGGAACTGAAGCAGCGGATCGCGTCGAAGACGGGCCACCTTTCGAACGAAGATCTTTCAGACTGGCTGACCAACGACTTTGACGGCTCGGCACGCCACGTCGTTCTCGCACATCTCTCGCAGCGTGCAAACGAACCGAACCTCGCCCGCATTACCGCCGAGACCGCGCTCAGCATGCGTTCGCCGCTCTTCCGTGCGGAGACCAAGATCACACTATCCGAACCGAAATCCCCGACCGAATGGATCGGCTTTTAAGTTCAAAAACAGGCAGCGATCGGCGGCATTGCCGACCGCTGCCCGAGCACACACCATTACTTTGCGTTCCCGATCAGCGTGTCGATCCTGTTTGAGAACTGCATCGTGGAGCGGCCGTAGTTTGACAGCACGATGGCCGTCCAGCCAGAGCCGAGATGCATCGAAAGGTTTGAGCTGATGCCCGGAAAGCCGCCGCTGTGCCCCGTCGGCCCGCCGTCCACCGCCGCATAGAATCCGTAACCGTACCGCGGAGAGTTGAGCTCCGGCTTTGGAGAGGTCAGGAGCCGCAGCGTCTCAGCCGAAACAAGCTTGCCCGACCGAAGGGCCTGGTCGAACCGAAGCAGGTCCTCGACGGTCGAATAGCCGCCGCCCTGCGGCCCTCCGCGCATCACGTGTTCGAAGACGTTATTCTCCCAACGGATGCCCTCATCCGTGTAAGTCTTTTCATAGCCGACTGCAAGGTTCGGGTTTACCTTGTCGAGCTCGTAGCAATCGGTGTTGACCATTCCGGCCGGCTTATAGATGTTTTCGCGGACATAGTCGAAATAGCTCTGCCCCGTAACGATCTCGATCACCTTTCCCAGCACAAGCATACCGGTATTGCTGTACTCCCATTTCGAACCCGGCTCGAATTGCAGGTCCTTTTCGTCCTCACGAGCGAGTGCCATCATGTCATCGACCGTGCGAAGCCGCGACCGCGACATCTCCTGAAAGCGATCTGAAAAGTAACCGCCCAGGCCCGAAGTGTGGGTCAAGAGATGCTTGATGCGGATCTTCTTTGCAGCTTCGGCATTGGGAAAATCCGGAATGAACTTCGATAACGGGTCTTCATACGAGAGCTTTCCTTTTTCGACAAGCTGGGCGATCGCAACGCCGGTGAACATCTTGTTCATCGAGCCGAGGTTGAACTTTGTATCGATCCGGTTCGGCACGCCGAAGTCTTTATTGGCATTGCCGAATGCCGCCTTGTAGAGCGTCCTTCCGTCCTTTGCAAGCAGGATCGTGCCCGAGAACACATCTGCCTCGGCAAGCCGCTTTGCGATCGATTCAATTTCGGTAGCGATCTCCTTGTCGGTGAGTTTACCGGAACGATTTTCCGGGGCGGGAACCGGGCGCACGCCGAGTCCGGAGATCTTGTACGGAGCCGCGGCCTCCACGAATATGATCAGGCCTTCGTAACCGCCGGTCAGTTTATTGCGGGCGACAAGCGTAACATCGGATTCTTTTGCCTCGTGAACACCGATGATTTCGTAGCCGCGGCTCGAATCGTGCAGCCAGGAGAAAGTCTCGAGATGCCTCGCGATCGGCCGTTTAAGCATCGCTTCGCTGAAGTGCGCCGCCAGCCATTTCCGGTATTCGCCCCGGTCGCCTCTCGCGATGAGACCGGCCATCTCCCGTCCACGCTGCTCAGCAGCCTTCGCCGCTTCGGTCGTCTGCCCGAACGCCGCAGCGGCCACGAGAACGACAGATAAAATACTGAAAAAGAACGTCTTCATGAATTTCATAGTTAATGCTTCCTTTTTTGATCAATTCGGTCTACTGACCAAAATACGCATCCGGTCATCGTATGTTCCGATATTTTCCGCAGTCACGGAAAAATTCCGGCGGACCGTGCAACTTGGAAGCCTGCGGACGCGAATCGTATACTTCGGTTGTTGTTCTAATCTTTTCGGGAAAGGGTATCGGCTGTGACATCAAGGGTTATTATTATCGGCGGCGGGCTTGCGGGGCTTTGCTGTGCATTGCGGCTGCATGAGGCCGGGCGGGATTTTCTGCTGCTCGATGCGGCGGACGCGGTCGGTGGACGCATCAGGACGGACGAGGTCGATGGCTTCCTGCTTGACCGAGGCTTTCAGGTCTTTCTCACCAGCTATCCCGAAGCAAAACGCGTCCTCGATTACGACTCTCTCGATTTGAAGCTCTTCGAGCCCGGTGCAATCGTGCGGTTAGGCGGCAAGTTTCACCGCATCGCCGACCCATGGCGGCGGCCGTTTGATGCGCTGGGGACGATCTTCACGCCCATAGGTTCGCTGTTCGACAAGGTGAGAATGATGTCACTGCGTTCCTCGGTACTCGACGGCAGCCTTGCAGATCAATTTCGAAAGCCGGAAACCACGACGATGGACGTGCTGAGAGAAACCGGTTTTTCGGAAGAGATGATAGACCGTTTCTTCCGGCCATTCCTTGGCGGCATATTTCTGGAACCGGAACTCGCCACATCCAGCCGAATGTTCAATTTCGTGTTTCGTATGTTCTCGACCGGCGATGCAAGCGTGCCCGCGGCGGGAATGGAAGCGATCCCGCGTCAGATCGCAACGCGGCTTCCCAAGGAAAAGATCCGAGTAAACACGCGCGTCACCGGTATCGAAGGCAATGCGGTAAAGCTTGAAAGTGGCGAGGTTATCGAAGGCTCCGCAGTGATCGTCGCGACCGAAGGCGATGCGGCGGCAAAACTGCTCGGTACAAACGGAACGAAAGGCGGCGTCGGCGTGACCTGTCTTTATTACGCGCTCGACAAAGCTCCGATCGAAGACCCGATCCTTATCCTCAACGGCGAGAACGAGGGCCTTATCAACAACATATGTTTCCCGACCCGGGTCGCTCCGAGCTACGGTCGGGCGGGACGCGACCTAGCGTCCGTGACAGTGCTCGGTGCCGGCCATAACGAAGCAGAGCTTGAACGCAAGGTCCGCGGCCAGCTTACCCAGTGGTTCGGCGACGTCGTTGCCTCGTGGAAACACCTCCGCACGTACACGATTCCCTACGCACTGCCGCTTCAGCTTCCGCCGGCTCTTGCCGCACCCGAGCGAGACGTTCGCGTCCGGCCCGGAGTTTATGCCTGCGGCGACCACCTTGATACGGCGTCGATCCAAGGCGCGATGGTCTCGGGCCGGCGTGCCGCCGAAGCGGTGCTTGAAGACCTTGTATGACCGAGGGAATTGCACGCGCGGTGCTGATCGCTCATGCCGCGATAACTCTTTTTCTTACCGGCGTGATCTGGTTCGTGCAGATCGTTCATTATCCGCTGATGGATCGCGTCACGGCGAATTTCCCGGCGTTCCAGAACGCTCACGCCAACCGCACGACCGCGGTCGTCATGGTGCCGATGCTTGCTGAACTCGCGTGCGGCATGCTGCTGATCTGGGCCGCACCGGCACATATACCGGCATGGGTGATCTGGGCCGGCCTTGGCCTGATCGCGGTCATCTGGCTTTCCACTTTCCTGCTACAGGTGCCCCAGCACAATGTACTTTCACACGGGTTCGACGCCGATGCGCACGGCCGGCTGGTCGCGACGAATTGGGTAAGGACGGCGGCGTGGTCGCTGCGGGCGATACTTGCGGTCTGGATGCTATGGCTGGCAGCCGAGAGTGTTTAGACAAGAACTCCTCGAAAGCTCTTGCGGTGAAGCGGGCAAGGGCCGTGCTCGCGGATGGCGGCAAAGTGCGAAGCCGAACCGTACCCTTTGTGGCCGGCGAACCCGAATTGCGGGAATTCTTCGTGATAGGCGGACATCAGATCGTCCCGGTACGTTTTCGCGATGACCGACGCGGCCGCGATGGAATACGAGATCGAGTCGCCTTTTATAAGAGGCTTTTGCGGAAGCGGGACGGCCCGCAGCTGAAGTGCGTCGATCAGGAGATAATCTGCTGCCGGTTCAAGCGCATTAATAGCGAGGAGCATTGCTTTTTTCGTCGCCTCAAGGATATTTATGCGGTCGATCTCCTCGGCTTCGACAGAGCCGATAGCGAAGGCCACCGCTTTCTCGCGAAGCTCCGCGGCGATCGCATTACGGCGTTTTTCGGTGAGCTTTTTGGAATCGTTGAGCCCCTCGGGTACCGGCAGTGCGGGGTCAAGTATGCACGCCGCCGCAACGACGGGCCCGGCAAGACAGCCGCGGCCTACCTCATCAACACCCGCGATAAGCCGATACCCCTCACCGCGCGCCTGCTCCTCAAAATCAAAGCCGATCGTCCACTGGAATCGATCGGCTTGAAGCTGAAATCCGTTCACGAAGGAATGTTATCACGATTTCGACAAACCGTGCCCGCCGACCGGTTCAGTTTCAAACCGCTCGCCGAAGCCGGTGATCATCGGGCGGCCTTTTGCGATGGCGGCCTGGACGGAGGGAAGTTTTAGCGAGGCTTCGTGGTTTGCTTTCGAGTCCCACACTTCTGTGATCCAGATGGCGTTCGGGTCGGCGGGGTCGTTCGCGATTATGTAGCTGAGGCAGCCGGGCATTTTGTCGGTGCCCTCGAGCAATATCTTCACGAGTTCGTCACGCTTGCCCTCAGCGGTCTTCATTTTCCCGATCAATCCGTACATCTTCTCCCCTCCGTAAACTACCTCACCGCGCGATAAAAGGGCGTACGAGGTTGCTGCACCGATGGCAGCAACAAACTCGCGACGCCCTATTTTCTTCATAGGCCTTTGGGAATAAACCTAATTACTTTCCGGCCTTCGCTTTGTTACGCGTATCCTTTTCCTTGATGCGGGCAGCCTTACCGCGAAGTTCACGCAGGTAGTAGAGCTTTGCCCGGCGGACACGGCCGCGGCGGACGACGTCGATATGGTCGACGACCGTTGCATGCAGCGGGAAGATACGCTCGACGCCGACGCCGAAGCTTACCTTGCGGACGGTCACCGTCTCGCGGGCACCGCCGTGCTTGCGGGCGATGCAGACGCCTTCAAAAACCTGAAGGCGTTCCTTGTTGCCTTCCTTGATGCGGACGTGCACCTTGAGGGTGTCTCCCGGCTGGAACGCGGGGATGTTGTCCCGCAGCTGCGTGTTCTCGACTAGGTCTAAACGGTTCATAACTGTGTCGGCCAGAGGTCAGCGTAACTCTACGGTTAACGCTCACGTTCACCATTTTCTCCTTCTAATAGATCGGGTCTATTCTTTTTTGTTTTCAAAAGCGCCATCTCGCGACGCCATTTTTCTATTTCGGCATGATTGCCGTTCAAAAGCACATCGGGGACCTTCATTCCCCTGAATTCCGCCGGCCGCGTGTAATGCGGGCAATCAAGCAGCCCGTCGGAAAACGAATCGTTTTCTGCAGAGGTCTCGCTGCCCAGGGCTTCGGGCAGCAGCCTCACGATCGCATCCGTCACCACTATCGCCGCAGGCTCGCCGCCAGAGAGCACATAGTCGCCGATCGATATCTCGTCCGTCACGAGTGTCTCGTTCACCCGCTCATCCACACCCTCGTACCTGCCGCAGATCATCACAATGTGCGTGGCATCATCGGCAAATTCCTTTGCGACCGTCTGCTTCAGCGGCCGCCCCTGCGGCGAGAGAAGCACGACCCGCGTTCCCGTTGGATATGCCGCACGGTCGCTCGTGCCGATCAGGTGCTCAATGGCAAGAAAGATCGGCTCGGCCTTCATCACCATGCCGTCGCCGCCGCCGAACGGACGGTCGTCCGTCATCTTGTGCTTGTCGGTGGCGTACTCGCGGATGTCGTGTACGTTTATCTCGACGATGCCGGCGAGCTTTGCGCGGCGGATTATTCCAAAGTCAAAGACCTGACCGAAAAACTCGGGGAAGATCGTCAGAACGTCAATCTTCATCTCAAAACTCGAGCAGCCCTTCCGGCGGATCGATCCGGATCAGTTTGCCGTCGGTGTCGACCTCGACGCAGATGGCTTCGGCGAACGGAATGAGGAAATCTTTTCCGTTTCCCTCGACGACGAGCAATTCGGTTCCGCCCGTCCGCATCAGTTCTTTTACCGTGCCGATGCGTTCGCCCTCGATTGTCTCGACAGCACACCCTCCAAGTTCCCAATCGTAGAACTCGCCTTCTTCGAGTTCGACCGCGTCGTCCTCCGGCACGCAGATATCGGCGTTTCGAAGCGACTCGACCGATTCGACACTGTCGAGCCCGGCAAATTTCAAAAGAACGCGTTCCTTCTGGAATCTCGCCCGCTCCAGGCTCAACTCCCGCCGTTCGCCCGAATCGAGCACGGCGATGACGTCCTCAAGGCCGTCGAAACGCTCCGGGAAATCCGTCAGCACGTCCGCTACCAAATCGCCGCGAAGGCCGTGCGGCCTTGCGATCCGGGCAATGGCGACGAGCTCGTCCATATCGATCTCTCGGCGGCCGGAAACCGGCATTGCGTTAGTCCTCGATCAGGTCGAGGTGAAAACGCTTGCCCTGTTTCTGCCCGGCGACGAAAAGGATGCTGCGGATGGCCTTGATCGTCCGCCCCTCGCGGCCGATGACACGGCCGTAATCGTCGGGGGCGACGCGGACGGTGATCTTCACGTTCTTCCCATCGGAATGATCGGACACCTCTACCGCATCGGCATCGCCGACGAGGGCTTTTACGATCTTTTCAACCGCTTCTTTCATCTTTGTTACCACTGAGACCGCAGAGCACACAGAGAAATTAAATAAGAACCTCTGCGCTCTCCGTGATCTCTGTGGTCAAACTATTCTGCTGCCGCTACCGGATTGTTCTTGATAAGGCTCGCGACGGTCTCGGTCGGCTGTGCACCAACGCCGATCCAATATTGGATACGCTCGTGCTTGAGGTTGACCTCTGCCGGGTTCGTCATCGGGTTGTATGTGCCGAGATTTTCGAGATACGCACCGTCACGCTTTGACCGCTTTTCCTTGACCACGACGCGGTAAAAGGGCTTGCCCTTCGCGCCCATTCTCATCAGACTGATTGCTAACATAATTTCTCTCTTTCGTGGATCGGCAAAAGAATAACTTCCTTCTACTTACGATTCACTACTTCCTTTTCTTGTGCCTTTTCTTTTTCTTAATTGAACGCGACGTCGGTGTTTCCGGTCCGTCGTCGTCCATTCCGGAGCCTAGCATGCCGCCGAGTCCGCCCATGCCTGGCATTCCGCCTCCGCCGAGCATACCGCCGAGACCGCCGGCAAGCCCGCCCATCATTTTTCTGCCCAGCCCGCCAAGCAGGCCGCCCTTGTTCATCTGGGCCATCATCTTCCGCATCTGTTCGTACTGACGCAAAAGCTGGTTGACCTCTGAGATCGACGTTCCCGAACCGTGTGCGATGCGCGTTTTGCGGCTGGCGTCGATGATCTTGTGATCGTTGCGTTCGGACTTCGTCATCGAATCGATGATCGCTTCGGTCCGCCGCATCTGGAAGTCGACCTCGGCTGATTGCTCATCCGAGAGCGAAAGACCGCCGGTCATCTGCTCCGGCAGCATCTTCATCAGCTTCGACATCGAACCGAGCTTCTTGAACTGCCCTAGCTGGTGACGAAAATCTTCGAGCGTAAACTGGTTACGCGTCATCTTCATCAGCTGGGCCTGAGCTTCCTGCTCGTCGATCTTGCCCTGGACCTCTTCGATCAAGGTCAGCACGTCGCCCATGCCCAAGATTCGCTGGGCGATGCGGTCAGGGTAGAACGGCTCGATAGCGTCGTACTTTTCGCCAACGCCGACAAACTTGACCGGCTGGCCGATGACCTGCTTGATCGACAACGCCGCGCCGCCGCGGGCATCGCCGTCCATTTTCGTGAGGACGACGCCGGTGATGCCGACACGTTCATGGAAAACCTCTGCCGAGCGGACGGCGTCCTGGCCGGTCATCGCGTCAGCGACGAACAGGACCTCGATCGGTTTTGTCTCAGCCTTGATCTGCTCGAGCTCGACCATCAGCTCGTCGTCTATATGAAGACGGCCAGCCGTGTCGATCATCAGCGTGTCAAAGCCCAGGTCCTGCGCGTGCTTCATAGCACCGCGGACAAGCGTCATCGGGTCGCTGGTTTCCCTGTTCTCAAATACCGGAACGCCGACGGCGCCGCCGACGACGCGAAGCTGTTCGCGTGCCGCCGGGCGATAAACGTCAACGGAGACCAAAAGCGGCTTCCGCTCCTGGTTGTCGCGAAGCCATCGCGAGATCTTGCCGGTCGAGGTCGTCTTACCCGAACCCTGCAGCCCGACGATCATTACGACGTTCGGGATCTGCTTGGTGAAAACGAGCCGCGACGAGGTTCCGCCCATCAGGCTTACAAGTTCGTCATAGACGATCTTGACGACCTGCTCGTGCGGATTAAGGCCCTGCCAAACTTCCTGGCCTTCAGCTTTCGCGCGTACCGATTCAACGAAATCTTTGGCGACCTTGTAGTTTACGTCGGCTTCGAGCAACGCCATCCGGATCTCGCGAAGAGCCGCATCTACGTGTTCGGGCGTCAGCTTGCCCTGCCCGCGCAGATTTTTCAGCGTTTTCTTCAGCTTGTCGGAAAGCGATTCGAACATATAGACACACTTCAGCTACAAGAGTCGAAACTATAAATACTACTTTCGGCGAGCCAAAGTGTCAAGAAAACAGGGCCGAAAGCCGTAAGGAACGCACCTTGCAACGTTATTACCTACGAAAGAAATTTGTGTAGCGAATCGCTACATCTGTACTAGAGGGAGACTGGAGGGAAATTATGAGAGATCTAGGTTTATTCTTTTTTATTCTTGCGGTTGCGATAGTTGCGGCGGTAGCGACCGGCTGCAACCCGGCTGAAACGAATACGAACGTTGCAAATGTAAATACGCGCAATGCTAATGCGAACACTGCGGTGTTGGTGAATGCTAACCAGACATCGAACGCCAATCGGTGGTCAAATACGAATATTTCACGCGAGCAATACGACCGCGATCGAGCGGATTATGAGCGTGACCGCGGCGACAGCACGATCGGCCAGGGTGCGAACGACAGCTGGATCTGGTTCAAGACGCGTGCGGCTCTTATGACGGCGGACGACCTTCGCGACTCGACGATCAACGTTGACGTCGTCAACGACGTGATCACGCTCCGCGGCACTGTCGCCAATGCTGCACAGAAAACGCGTGCCGAGACGGTCGCGAAAGGCATCGAAGGCCAGAAAGGCGTGAAGAACCAGTTAACGGTCCGGGCAAGCGACTCGATGACGAACCAGATGGTCAATGGCAGCGACCGCGACGACGACGATGACCGCCGTTCAAATACGAACACCAACCGTCGTCAATAGATGGAAAGAACGAACCGGGGAAGATGAGCGAACAAGGGGAAGTAAGAAAAGCGGGTTGCGGCCCGCTTTTCTTTTTTTGTCTTACCCGAGCACCATGGCGGCAACATTGAAATAGACCACAAGCGTGAAGATGTCCGCCATTGCCAGCGTTATGGGGCCGGAGGCGATCTTTGACTCTTCATGTATCGAGTGCAGCAGCGTCGGCACGCTCATGCCGATAATGCCGGCGGCGAATACCGTGAGCGAAATGCTCGAGCCGATAACCACTGCCGCCGCGGCGTCGCCTCGCCATAGCAGAGCGATCATTCCAACCATTACGCCGCACGCGATGCCGAGCAGTGCCGTCGCCATTCCTTCCGTTTTAAGCCAGCCGAAATAACCGCTCAGCCCCGGATTGCCCATGTGCAGGTTCTGCAATGCTACCGTCATCGACTGGATGCTGACGCTTTCGCCGAGTGCGAGCACCAGCGTCATAAAGAAAGCAAGGACCAGCGTCTGTGCGAGCGTCGCCTCGTACATTCCCGTCAGCAGTGCGCAGATCGTGCCGCTCGTCATCGTCGCCAGCAGCCACGGAAACCTGTACTTGAAAATACCGATCGGCGATTTTCCTTTTATCTGCGAGATGCCGAAGCCGATGATCTGGAAAACGTCGTCGAAATGATGACGCTCGGCAAAGCTCAGCGTTTCGTCCGTAAAGAGTCCGGCATCGATAACGCCGCAGATGTGACCGCCCTCGTCGATGACCGGGAATGCGAGCAGCTTGTGCCGGACGAACATCTCGCAAGCATCCAGCACCTTCGCCGTATACGGCAGCGAGATGATGTCGGTGGACATGATCTCGCGGACCGGAACACTCGGCATCGATGTAAGCAATTTGCGGGTCGGAATTATGCCGACCAGCCGTTCTTCGTTATCCAAAACGTAAAAATAGACGATCCGCTCGCCGATCCCCTGATAGCGGATCACGCGAAGTGCGCCTTCGACCGTCAGCGTAACGTTGATACGGGGAAAATCTGTGCGGATGTATTTTAAGATCGGTTCATTAAGGTTATCGACACTGTTCGGATCGATCGTATTGTGAATATTTGAGTTCTCCATTTTCTGATACGCATTGTTCTTTGTCGTCGGAAATTGCACGTCGGCTGATCCCGGAGAAATACTCCGGTAATGACCGAGATAGAACTGCAGCTGAAGTATCAGGCCGTGGGCGGGGAACGGTCGGAAGATGAGCTCAGAAGGTTTGGCCAGCGGACCGGTAAGCTCTGCGTTTTGTGATCATGCGCGACGGGCGATGCCGCGAAAAGCACCGGGGCCGCCTCGAACTCAAAACTCGAAAAAAGAATGGGAGCCGGTTCGCCATCCGGAGTGATCGCGTCCGCGATGGCCGAAATCGGGTCTTTCGGCGTTCGGGAAAGCTGATAGAACGGACGTCTGCCGCCTTTGAGGGCCTCCGATTGTTGAGGTTCGGCGAGATCCGCGAACGGCAAAAGATGTACCCCTTCCGCACGCGAGGTACAGAGCGAGACAAGCAGCAGGAAAAGCAAGATCAGCTTTCCGCCCACGAATTTATCCGTTCGAAGGGACATCTTTTACTATTTTAGCAGATTCTTATGCGAGAACTCGGTCGACGGCCGCGATCACGCTCTCGGGTGTGACACTGAGGATGCATCTTGGCTCGCCGAATTCCTTGCATTCGTAGCCCGGGCACGGCTGGCAGGCAAATTCCTGGAAAACGATCTCGTTCGGGGCGTCCGTCCAGGGGTGCCAATGAGCGCGGTTCGAGGAACCGAAGATGACGACAGTAGCTGTTTCGACCGCACCGGCGATATGCGCGATCCCGGAGTCATTGCCGACGAATACGGCGGCTCGCGAGGCAAGTGCGGTGATCTCCGGCAGGCTTAGCTCTGAAAACGAAATGATCGGGCATGCAGCTGCGTCGGCAAGCCGGTCGAGCACCGCGGTCTCTTTCGCCGCCGCGACCGCAACCGGCATTAGGCCCCGCCCCTCAAGATGTTCGGCGACGCGTGCAAATCTTTCAGCCGCCCACTGCTTTGTGTCGAAGGCGGCCGCCGGATGGAGCAATGCATACGGCCGTGCATCGAGATCGCCGCCGGTCGTAGCCCGGAACTTTTCGCGGAGCGATGCTTCTGCCGCGTCCGTCACGGCCAGGTGCGTCCGCTGTTTTGGATCGACGGGCACGCCGACAAAACCGATCAACGCGAGTTGCTGCTCGGCCGAATGGGTCGCAGGCTTCTGCCAAAAATCAGCGGATGAAGAAAGCAGGTGAGTGTAGAGAGATGCGTAGCGGTACTCCGCATAGCCGATACGGTATCGTGCCCCCGCGGCTCGCGTAAAAAAGGTCGAGGTCGTGCCGCCGTGAAGGTTTATGACGACGTCGTATCCGCGCCGCCTGAGTTCGAGAGCCGTCGTCGCCTTTTCCGCCGCCGACTTCCCCGCGATCACGACATCGTCAGCGTACTCGAAGCCGTCCAAGACCGGTGCGACCCAATCTTCAAGCAGGATATCCACCCTCGCCTCAGGCAAGAACTTTTTAAGTGAAATGAGAACCGGCGTCGAGAGAACGGTATCACCGATCGAGCGAAGCCGAACGACCAGAACGCGCCGTACGTCTTTCCACTCGATCGGACGAGATTTCATCGGCTCGGACATCAGCGGTCAATAGACTGGCAATGATACGGCAGAGAATTAACGACCGGCCATTATTTCTCGACCGTCGCTTCATCGATAAGCATTACGGGGATCTCGTCGCGGATGGGATAAACGAGGCTGCATTCCGGGTTGGTGCATTTCAGGCCGCTCTGGTCGGGTTTGATCTCGACCGTCGATTTACATTTCGGGCAGCGCAATATCTCTAAAAGCTCGGGGCTGATCGCCATTTTTTCTCCTCTCTCGGTTTACGAATTCAACCAACATCTTAGCGTATGGAAACGCGGTCTCGGAAATCAAAAAAGGCGAGAGCCGAAACTCCCGCCTTTGTTCAAAGTAGTCGGACCGGCCTATTCGGCAGCGGTCTTCGTTCCGCATTCGGGACAGAATTTTGCACCCGGGGCGAGCTCGGCCTGGCAGTTGCCGCACTTCTGCTTTTCCTGCGATGCGCCGCACTCTGAGCAGAACTTGGCTCCCTCGCGAAGCTGAGCGCCGCACTTGACGCACGGAACCTTTGCGACCTCCATCTTGCTGCCGCAGTCGGCACAGAACTTGGCACCGGCTGCGTTCTGCTTGCCGCAGCTCGGGCACGCAACGCCTGCCGCTGTACCGCCACCACCGCCCGCCTGTCCCGGGCCGCCGGCTCCAAAAGCATTGGCCATCTGGCCGCCGACCGCGAAACCGGCTCCTAGGCCGGCACCGAGCCCAGCGCCGCCGCCCTCGTTCTGTGCGGCATCGCGGAGAGCGTCCGCCGCCTGGAACTGCATGTAACGCTGAGCGTCGCCGAGTGCGCCCATCGATGCACGCTTGTCCATCGCAGCCTCGACTTCCGGCGGAAGGCTGACGTTCTCGACGTAAAACTTCGT
>JAUCQE010000267.1 GCA_030372865.1 Pyrinomonadaceae bacterium | reverse complement strand
AGCGTCAGATGTGTATAAGAGACAGGCCTACTCCGAGCAGATTTGCACGATTGCGCTCGCTCATCGACCCGTCGCGGTGCGGCGCGTTTGTTTTTATCCTGCTCACCGCGGGCATCTACGTCGCGGTGAGGCTGACCGCTCCGTCCAGACTGGAGCACGCTCAGCTCCGCTTCGTTGAAAACGGTGGATCGGAAAATCCGGATGCGGAAACCGGAAGCCCGATCTCCCACCGGGAACCGCTTTCCGGTACCGCTTACGAGACGGCTCTCAGGCTCAGAGAGGCTGGGGCGTTAGGGATGGCTGTCTCCCTAGCGGTGTTTGCGAGGCACGCAGTCACCGGAAAAGCCAACGTCTCCCACGTCGAACTGATCAGCGAGATGATGGCAAGGAAACTTTTTCCGCCCGGAATCGAAATCGAGGATGGTTCGTTCCGCTCAAGCCTGAGTGAACTGCGATTCAGTTACAGAGCTGATCCGCTTTCGTTCGAGATTCTGACCGTGCCGAAAGCGCCGAGCGTCGGCCCCGCAATCCTGCTCAAGTTTCCCCTTCCCGTCAGCGAGGCCAACTCCGTGATTTATTTCGAGGCGTCCAGCACCGCGCAAACACCGGTTCCGTTCAGCAGCAATGAACAGTTGAGCGCCGCGGGCTGGAAGATCAGGCGGTGGCGAGGGGACGCGTTGCCGCTGAACGAAACCGCGATGCGCGAACTTCGCGAGCAAAGCGACGTGCTCAGAGCGACAGGGCAACGCCCGTAGAATGATTATGTTTTCCCGAGAGCGGATAGAAAGGTTGGATGCGGCATACGGGATCCCACGCAAGGCGAACGAGCAGTACCTGCCTTCGTACAATGCGTTCTGGCACTGGGCGGCCGACATCGGCAAGGGAGCCTTCTTCATCATGCTCGGGGCGATCGGTGCGGTCCTAAGCCTTTTCGCCGGATGGCTTTTCTCGGAACCGGGTCTGGTCAACCTCGTTTTCTGGGCGATGGCACTTTGCTGCGTCGGCGGCGGGTGCGTTGACGCCTATTCGCTTCTGTCGAATTATCGCATCAGGCGGATGAGCACGGCTCACGGATCGGCTCGGTGGGCCAAGGCTGCCGACCTCATCCGTTGCGGCTTGATGAACCGGATCCGAGGGTTGCCGACCCCCGCGAACGCCTTGCCGATCGCGAAAGCGTTCGGCGGCCGCGATGTGTTTCTGCCCCCGGCACAGTGGCTCCGGCATTTCGTGATGTTCGGGCCGACCGGCTCCGGAAAATCGAAAACGTTCTTCATCGCAATGATCCGGGCGATCCTCGGCCGGTCTTCGTGCATCGTTTACGACCCGAAAGGCCAACTTTTCGCACAAACGGCGGGCGCCGCGAATACGGTTTTCCGCCTCGACCTAAACGACCCGTCGAAGAGCGATCGGTGGAATTTCATCCCGAAGTGCCGGAACGATCCCGCCTTCGCTTGCCAGGTCGCCGGGATGATGATCGGGATCGAAAGCCGCCGCAAGACGAACGCGGATCCGTTCTGGGGCGATGCGGAACAGATTGCACTCACTGCGATTCTCCTACACATTTCTGAAGTGTACCGGGAGAAGGCGATCCCCGCGTTCGCGGCCGATTTTCTGTTGTCGGTCGGGGAGCAGGAGAAGGACTCGTTCGCGGAGGCGATGGAGAACTCACCGAGCATATATGCGAAGCAGGCGTACCTCGCTTTCCGGCAAGCACCGATCCAAACACGCGGGTCGATCCTCATCGGCCTGTACAACAAGCTCCGGCCGTTCACTCTTGCGCCCGCGCGAAAGGTGACCATGCCGCGAACCGCGGAGGAAAAAAATGCCGGCTGCAGAGAAGTGGATTTTTCCGATCTTCGTAGCCCCGGGACAGCCGTTTACCTGGTCGTCTCCGAGGGGGCGGCGGATATATATAAGGAGTTCATCGCGACGTTCCTCGGGCAGGCGGTGATGGAGATGCGACTCGACGGTCTCAACGAGCCCGAGTTCCCGTGTTTCGTCCTCATAGACGAGGCGTATCAGCTCAACGTAGCGGAGGTGAAACGCATCTCCGGTATCGGGCGCGGGCGCGGAGTCGGCCTCGGCCTCGGATATCAGGACTTGCCGCAGATGTACGACCAGTACGGACGGGAGCGCGCGAACGCGATCCTGGGTACCGTAATGACTAAGATATTTCTGCCCGGCCTCGACGACGTGACGGCGGAGTACGCCTCGAAGCAGCTTGGTGAGACGACGATCTTCTCGAAGACCTTTCAGGATTTCCCGGGCAAAAGATCGGACAACACGAGATACGCCGAGCAGAAGCGTTCTCTGATGATGCCGTCGGAGATCCGGCAGATAGCCGCCCATTCGGAAGTGCTTATCATCAGCGACACCGCACCGCCGATCAGGGGCGCGTATCCTCCGCTGGCCGTGCTGCCGGGATCCTTCGCCGCAAGGCGAAAAGGATCGCCGCGGGAACTGCATCTGGGGGATATCGATCCCGCGTTCTCCCTTTCCCCGCCTTCGCAGGAAAGTGTCGGGGTGAAGTCCGTACGGCAAGACGTTTCCGATCTCGTTTCGAGGGAGGTCGATCGGGTCTACACGGACGAGAGGTTGATGGGGCTGCTCAAACCGTTAACAGTAGGCGCCGTCAAATCAGAAAGCCCGCCTGAAGTGGAAGGCTCTTTCGATCACCCATACGCCGACGCCCTCGACGACCTGACCGGCGATCTGCTCCTTCGGCTGTCGAGCAGGTACGAACAACGCTATCACACGCTCTAGAGAAGGTACGGAGATATATGCTGAACAGCTTAAAGATATCGCTCGTCCTCCTTCCGCTGGCTCTGCTGCTCGTCGTCGGGGTGTACGTCCACAGCTTGTGGGTGGCCGAGCGGCAGCGTGCCGCTGACCTGCCTGTGGACGCAGCCGAGGTCATCATGCGCGACCTCCTCTCGTTCAACAGGAAGCGCGGCGGATTCCCCAAAGACCTGAGCGAAATGGAGGGTGTGGTGTGGAACCCGAAAGAGGGTCGCAGTTATTCGAACGCCAATCGCGCTATCGCTCACCGCAATTACTTTTACCTTTATTCGCGGCAGAGCCACCACCGTTTCACCCTTTGGGCGATCCCCTTAGGTTATAGGCGCGACGAGGCGTCGTCGTGGTTCCTGGTCGTTACGCCGGGCTCGCAGCGGCGATGGAAGGGAGGTGCTCTCCGGCTGGAGCATGTTAGAGAGATTACCTCCGATCCGACATCCAACGAATTGGCTGCCCTGGGGCTGATCGAACAGCCGGACTCTCGAAACAAGAAGGTAAGGAATTGATCGCCTCGAAGCAACGAGATTCCTCAGAATGAGTCCGGGGTCGTTTACGGGGCATCAAGGGGAGTTACACTCGTATCAGTTAGGCGCCGCATAAGGCGAACCCGTCCGCCGCTCTCCGGGCCATCTGTTTAAGCGTCCTCGCCGTGCGTGTATCTCTCAACGGGTTAAGAACCGGTCTGAAAACCTCTCCTGCGTCGCACCCCCGCGCGACCCAGTGTCTCCCGAAGAGTTTCTGGAGTTCATGTGCTGGTTAACATCCCTGCGGTGCTGATTTACGTTAATCGATTTCAAACCGTTCACCACGCCCTCGCCCATTTCCCTGTTGATCGCGTCAATCTCACACTTCACCTCAACATCGGAGAAGCCGATCTTCGCCAAGGCAGCACCGAATACAAGGCTGGTTCGCTCCGCGAGTTGAACCGTCGTCACATCGGGATTATGCCCGACTAACTCGACGACGTTGTCCTTAAGGGCGCTCCGCAAGGCCGCTAGATCAGCGTTCTTCAGCGCAGTGTATAGCTCTCCTGTTGCGAGGGTCGAGTCACTGACCCTTACTCCATCACCTTTCTCGCGGGGAGCGAGCTTCGACTCTAGCGACTGCTTTTGCTGGACGGCTCTTTGATATACAAAATCTCTCTCGGCGGCGGGGAGCCTTTGATACAGCTCTTTGTGGTCGAATTCATTTTTATAACGCAGCTCGTCGTTCGAAGTATTCAAACTTGCGAGAAAATGCCTCGTGGCGGCCAGTGAATCTTTGAAATCTCGCCTTCTAACTCTAGATTCGAGACTGTCGATCAGTTGCACGGCTTCCGGGCTCGGCGCGATTTCCGCGCGCATCAAAGCACCGGTTTTCGCTCTGGCCTCGTGCCCGACGGCCAGGTAGGAGAGCTTCGTGGCGTTCATCTCCGATGTGTAGTGGCGCGGGGACGCTTCGGAGAAGAGGAACTGCATTTCCTTTGCGGTTAGCGGTCGGTCGGTTTTGGCTTTCTCAGCTTCGGACAGCTTTTCCCACTGGAATCCGATCCGGGCGTTCTCCAATCGAATCGTCGAGGCCGCGTCGATCACCTCCGACCGCGACGTCGCGCCCTCGAGCATCGCCGCGTACTCGCGGTAGCGCGGATTGTAGTGCCGCATCCTGGTCTCTGGTTGTTTCAGTTGGTGGCGGACGTACGCGGACGCGAACTTGAGATCGTCGATCGCTGACTGTTTCTCCGCCGGCCCTTCTTTCGCGGCGTGGTAAACGCCGTTCTGGTAGATCTTCAAGATCGATTCCACCGGCGCGCCGCTTTCGAGTTCTTCATCGATGACCGGCAAGCGAACTTCGGTCCATCGGTTCAGCTCTTCAGCGGACATCGCGGATGACAAGCGGGAAAGAGTCGGATCCGCCAATTCAAAACGATCGAACTCCTGCAGAGCGACGACAGATTCCGTCGCTTCCAGAAGGTCGTGCTCGATATCGCTATCGTTGGATTCACCTGGCGCGAACTGATCGTGATGAACGGTCGCATGCTGGTTCTGGTGATCCATCGGTAGCAGCTTATCGGACGGTTCGAGCCGGGACATTTCCTCTGCGGCCCGGGATATTTCCGTCAAGGTCCTTTCGAATTTTTCCTCTTTCGACTCATGTTCGGGCATTCCTTCACCGGAGGGCAGGAATCGATTTCTGCCTTCCAGGGCCTCATACATCCACTTGAAGACCTTGATGGCCGTATCGCGGTCGGCGGACCTACCGGCGATCGCGTTCCCATGTTCGACAATCCGCGGCGCGAGTTTCTTGGCTCGTTCCTCCCCCACGATCGTCGAGAGCCTTTTGACGGCGTACTCACTGGTCGCCACGGTGAGCGGCGGCGCAACAGCTGCGACATCCTTCGGCGATATCAAGGCGCCATCGCGTACCACGCTGCCGCGTTCATAGGCGTCCCTGACGAACTGCGAATGTCCGTTGAGATAAGAGGCGTGCTCGCTTCTGTTGCGGCCCTCGGTGTCCTCCAACGTCGCGAGCAACATCTCCGATCGGCTGAAGGAGAGAATCTCGTTTATCGCTCGCTGGGTCCGAGGGTTCCCGTATGTGGAAGGCTTATGTTCGTCAAGCGCACGGGCCGGATTTTCCGCAACGACTTCGCGAGCTTTCATCGCTCCCCCGACCTTCTCGATCGCCATCTTCACGACATCGGCGTGACATGCGTCACCGGCACGACAGCTGTCTCTCATACACATCTCCGAGCCCACGAGACAGCG
>JAUCQE010000266.1 GCA_030372865.1 Pyrinomonadaceae bacterium | reverse complement strand
ATGAAGAACTGCGAGCCGTTAGTGTTCGGACCTGCGTTCGCCATCGCGACCGTGCCTTTTTCATAGACGCCACGGTAGAGCGGTGACGTGCGATCGATCTCGTCATCGAAACGTCCGCCCCAGGCGGATTCGCCGCCGTAGCCTTCGCCAAGCGGATCGCCGCCCTGGATCATGAAGTTCTTGATAACTCGATGAAAAATAACACCGTCGTAGTAATTTCGTTCTGCTAGCAGGCGGAAGTTCTCGGTTGTCTTCGGAGCGTCCTGCTCCAAAAGTTCGATCTTGATAGTGCCCTTGTTCGTCTCCAATACTGCGATCCTATTGCTCATTTAAGTCTCCTAAACTGAATATATTCAAAAGGAAAAAGGTATCACGAAATATTGGGATAAGCGAAACTTCATCGAGAGCACTGGATACAATCGCTGACCGATTTCTACGAACGACGGCGATTGTTTTCGGCTGCTCATCGTTCATCCCTGGCCGGTGGCATGCGTTGCGGACGCCCGCAACCCATGAGTGGAAACGGCCGAATCATTAACGCTATGTTTTAAACCAGTTGTGAGTTTTCAGTAGCCAGTTCCCAGTGAGAGGAACAGCCGCCAGCTATCAGCTACCAGCCAAGCCAGCGAACCACAACAACGAACTACGAACCACCAACAAACAACTGCTCCTAATGCCACGCTTTGCCGCCGCTTTCGGCGTAGTAGCCGGCTGAGTTAAGGGCGGTGTGGACCTCTTTGCCGTGTTCTTCGTCGCGGACCTCAAGGATCATTTCGATGCCGACGGAGCCGATGGGTGCGAGCCAGATGGCACGCTGGTGGTAGACCTCGATGACGTTTGCATGGTGATCGGCGATTATCTCGAGCATACCGGCGAGCGAACCCGGGCGGTCGGGCACGAGCACCTTGAGGATAATGTAGCGGCCGTTGCGGACGAGCACCTGCTCGATGACGCGTGCAAGGAGATTGCCGTCGATGTTTCCGCCGCAAAGTACCGCACAGACGTTCTCGCCGGGCTTTGTCCCGACCTTTGCGGCAAGCAGTGCGGCAACACCGGCGGAACCGGCACCTTCGACTACGAGATGTGCATTCTGTGCAAGGTGGAAGATGGCGTCGGTTATTTCCTCTTCGGTCACCTCGACCAAGTCGTCAACGTAATCCTTGATGATGGCAAGCGTGCGTTCGGCGGGACGCTTGATGGCAATGCCGTCTGCGATTGTCGGCTTGTAATCGATCTCAACGGGATGCCCGGCAGCAAGCGAGGGCCTTACCGGAGCAACATTCGCCGCCTGTACTCCGACGACACGGACGCCGGGGATCATTTCCTTTGCGGCGATGGCGATGCCGGAAATTATGCCTCCGCCGCCGATCGGCACGACGATGGTATTGGTCTCGGGCTTTGCCTCGGCTATCTCAAGGCCGATGGTTCCCTGACCGGCGATAATGTGGTCGTCGTCAAAGGCATGGACGTATGTGAAGCCGTGCTCCTGCTGAAGCTTCCGTGAATGGTCGACAGCCTCATCAAAGGTCTTGCCCTGCATTATCACTTCGCCCCCGAAGCCTTTCGTCGCCATTATTTTGGTCAGCGGAGCGAACTCCGGCAGGACGATGGTCGAACGGATGCCATTGAGGCTTGCCGCAAGCGCGACACCCTGAGCGTGGTTGCCGGCTGACGCGGTGATGACGCCGCGAGCTTTCTCTTCGTCGGAAAGCTGCGAGATCTTATTGTAAGCACCGCGGATCTTGAAGGAACCAGCACGCTGCAGGGATTCTGCCTTTAGGTAGACGTTGGAACCGAGCAGTGCCGAGGCCTTTGCGTCGGAGACTATCGGCGTTGGGTTGATGATGGAGGCGATACGCTCACGGGCGGAACGGATGTCCGATATGTTGACCGTCATAATTCGTTGAATTATAAGGCAAGTGAAGAATCGCTGCACACACGCATGGCGGGTTTAAACGACAAAAGAACCGGGACGCTCGGCAGCGGCGTAGGTATGCGATAAGAAGAAGACCTGAGGGTATTTACTGCGGACTATGATGTGTAAACTGTGCCCCCGCCCAGCGTCCCGATTCAGTTGTCAAGTGATCTCTGTTGTCCCATACGGCCGTTCGCTTCCGTATGTTCCATATATTCCAACCTGATACGCGAAGCCGTTCGGTGTTTTGTATCAGGCTCTCAATTATTAAGACGTAATGTGCAGGAAAAGCGGACAGGCAATCTGCGGCTAATTGCTGACAAAAAAGTGAGGTTTACGATATAGTTAAGGCATTCATTCGGAGGCAAAAAATGGACATCATTGGCGGTATCGGCATTTTCGTTCTGTTGTTTCTCGGTTTCGCACTGCTGACGGTCGCTTGGAAGACTATCAAGATCGTGCCGCAGTCAAGCGTGCTGCTGATCGAAAGGCTCGGCAAGTTTCACCGCGTTGCACAGAGCGGATTGAACATCATTGTGCCCTTCTTTGAAGCACCGAGGGCCGTTTACTGGACGAACGTAAGGCCCGGTATGACGTCCATCGACCTCCGTGAGCAATACATCGACCTGCCTCCGCAGCCCGTCATCACACGCGATAACGTAACGATAAACGTTGACTCGGTGGTCTATTGGCAGATCATCGACCCGATCAAATCTGTGTACGAAGTGGCAGATCTCGTCGGCGGTATCGTGCAGCTGACGATAACCGGCATGCGTGCAGTGATGGGCGAAATGGACCTCGATCACACGCTTTCGTCACGCGAACAGATCAACTCGAAGCTGCGGCTGATACTCGACGAGGCGACCGACAAATGGGGCGTAAAGGTGACGCGTGTTGACGTAAAGAACATCAATCCGCCGGAAGACGTCCGAATCACGATGGAAAAGCAGATGACTGCCGAACGCAACCGCCGTGCTCTCATCCTGCAGGCAGAGGGCGAAAAGCAGGCTGCGATCACACGTGCAGAGGGCGAAAAGCAGGCCGCTGTCACGCGTTCGGAAGGCGAGAAGGCTTCGGCTATCCTTTCAGCCGAAGGTGCGGCACAAGCCCGCCTGGTAGCCGCAAATGCCGAAGCACAGGCTATAAACCAGATCGCCGGCATCATCGGAAGCTCGGAACAGACGGCCCAATACCTGATCACCGCACGGTACATCGAATCGCTCCGTGACATGACTAGAACGCAGAACTCGAAGGTGATCTTTATGCCGATGGAAACCTCGACGATGCTCTCGAGCATCGGGGCGATCAAAGAAGTGCTTGCAGAAACGGGCGAGAAGAAGGAAGAACTGCCGTCAACGCCTCGTTCGCCTCGTGAACTTAACCGCTAAGAGCGAAACCGACTGCGTCGGAATTGCGAATCGTAATCATATGAGGGGTTTTCTGAGATTTACAGGCCTTGCTGCGATGTCGATCGGGATCTTGCTGACGGGAGTTGCGTACTCTTTCGGGCTTATCCTGAACCCGTCGCCGAGTGAGCCGACCAAGGAACGATCAATGTACGAATTCACAATGAAGGACATCGACGGCAACGATGTGAAACTTGATAAATACAAGGGCAGCGTCGTGATGCTGGTGAACGTGGCAAGCCAATGCGGCCTGACGCCGCAGTACGAGGCACTGCAGGCGACCTACGATAAATACAAGGACAAAGGCTTTGTGGTTCTCGGCTTTCCGGCAAACAACTTCATGGGCCAGGAACCGGGGACGGAGAAGGAGATCAAGGAATTCTGCCAGCTGAAATACAACGTGACATTCCCGATGTTCGGCAAGATCTCGGTCAAGGGTGCCGACCAGCATCCGCTCTATACTTACCTGACTCACAAGGAAACGAATCCGGGATTCGAAGGCGAGATCTCGTGGAACTTCGAAAAGTTTTTAACCGATAAAAGCGGAAAGGTTGTGGCACGCTTCAGCCCGACGACCAAACCGGACCACCCTTCGGTGATAAAAGCCATCGAGGCGGAACTCGCTAAGTGATGCCTTTTAGCGGGAACCGGGAAAGCGGCGTATAGACCGAACCGCCCGGAGATAACCGGCTTTCGTAGAGCACAAGCTCGTTAATTTCAAATTGAACGTATTCGGCCGTTAGTCGACGATGCCTGTCGATCAGCGGCCGAACGCCTTTTTCGGAGCGGATGCGGGCGATTGTCAGGTGCGGACGGTAGTCCTTCTTTTCTCGTTGAAATCCGATCTCTGCGGACAGGTTTTCAACGATTGCGTTCAGTTCGCTGAGGCCATTCGGCGGATCATTAAGCCCGATCCATAAAATCTTGCTCCCGAAGCTGCCAGGTTCTCCTAACGAGACCGAAAACGGGTGGCACCTTGCTGCTGCCTCCGTTCCGATACGGATTAACATTTCGGAAAATGGTAAATTCACATCCCCGTAGAACTTTGTTGTGATGTGAAGGTTTTCCGGACGGATCCAACTTGCTCGAACATCGGGAAATTTACGCCTCAGTAGGTTTACGCGGGAAGCGATCGTCGCCTTTGCCTCATCGGAAATATCCACTGCCAGAAATACTCGTTTCATCGCTCTTTGCGTGCGTTTTTATCGGTTGCTAAACTTTGCACAAGATATGAGTTTCATCCGCATCCTGCTGCTTGTTATTATAGTCGCTATCATCGGCCTCTGCGGCGTCGGCTTTTGGTTTTACAACTCGCTCAATTCTCCTGCAGAGCACGCCAAGGCGAATGAGTACATAACCATCGAACGCGGCTCAACGCCGACACAGATCGTCGCAAAGCTTGCCTCTGAAGGCATCATAAAGAACCAGACGGCTACGATGCTCTACCTGAGGACCGTTGGCGACGCAAGCAAGCTGCAAGCGGGCCAATACCGCTTTCGGTCACCGATCTCGCCGATCGAGGCGTTGAAGGAACTCGAAAAGGGTTCGGTCCAAACCAAACGCCTCACGATCCCGGAGGGCTTCACACGATTCGACATCGCTAGACGCATTCTTGAAAACTTCCCGCAGGATCCGCCTTTGACCGAAGATCAGATCCTCATGCTGATGACTGATACGGACCTGATAAAGGATATTGCCCCGGCGGCAAGGAACCTCGAGGGTTATCTTTATCCAAGTACCTACAATCTTCCGCCGGACGCGAAGGCTGCCGACATCATCCGAACGGCCGTTGAGCAGTTCAAGAAGTTGTGGAAGCCCGAATGGACCGAACAGGCGAGAAAGCTCGGACGAACTCCGCACGAGATTGTGACCATCGCTTCGCTCATAGAGACCGAATCGCCGCTCGAAAGCGAACGGCCGATAGTTGCGTCGGTCATCTATAATCGTTTGGAGAAGAACATGCCGCTCGGTATCGACCAGACGGCGGTTTATATCGCAAAGATGGAACGCCGATGGGACGGCACCATCCATCGGAGCGACCTTGATTCGACCTCGCCTTACAACACGCGAAAATACGGCGGAATACCGCCCGGGCCTATCGCATCGGTTTCGGTTAGTTCGATCGAGGCGGCATTGAACCCCGAGACGACGGATTACATCTTCTACGTCCTGAACGTCGAAAAGAACGACGGCTCGCATCACTTCTACGCATCGGCGGCAGACTTCGAACGCGGAAAGGCGGTCTATCAACGCTGGCTCGAAGAACAGCGAAGACTGAAACGCGAGGCGGAACAATCGCAATGATCAAACTCCTCGCATTAGACCTGGACGGAACGGTCCTCGATTCAAAAGGTCAGATACCGCCCGAGAACAAGGTTGCGATCAAGGCGGCGGAAGACGCCGGAGTGCTCGTCACGATAGCAACGGGGCGAAGGTTTCGCGATGCAAGGCCGGTCGGCAGGCGGCTTGAACTAAATGCGCCGTTAATAACCCACAACGGAGCTTTGTTGAAATACGCAGAATCGCTGGAAACCGTCAGTGCGTCGATACTGACGACCGATGAGGCACTGGAGATCGTCCGCGTAGGCAAGAAATACGGCGGTGATGCCCTCGTCAGTGCAGACCCTGTCGGCAAGGGCACGATGCTTTACGACCGCATCTCCGAGCACAACGAGCCCCTGCAGAAATACATCGCCTGGGCGGAGACCATGCATGGCGACGAGGCTTCTGAAGCCGTGCATCACGTCTCAGACCTCGAAAACGCACTTCCGGACCACGAGGTCATCCATATCTCATTCTCAGGCGGATGCAAGGCTATGGAGTCGCTTGAAAGCGTTGTTCGAAGTGAACTTGGCGATTCCGTCACGCTATTAGCAACGATATATCCAAGGCTCGATTTCACCCTTCTGGACATTCTTCCTGCCCACGCATCGAAAGGCATTGGCGTTGAACACCTCGCGTCGCTGAACGAGATCGCCCGGGATGAGGTTATGGTGATCGGTGACAACTTCAACGACGTCGAGATGCTTGAATTTGCCGGAACTCCGGTGGTAATGGGCAATGCAGACAAGGGACTGCTCGAACGCGAGGGCTTTCATACCACGGCGGCGAACGATGCACACGGCGTCGCAAGGGCTATCGAACGGTTCATCCTTAATGCCGAAAGCAACTGATCACCTAGCGCTTCGTCAACCTATCGATCAGGTCCGTTAGGATAATCACCGCAGCTTCGCTGTCGACCTGGCGGCGTGTCTCGTCGAGGTCTGAGCCTCGCTGCCAAAGGCGGCCGCGGGCTTCGTATGAGGTGGCACGTTCGTCCTGGAGTATTACTGGTATCTCAAGGGAAAGAGAGAAGTTGCGGGCAAGCCGGCGGGCCTCGGTGCTCATCTCGCTTTCGGAGCCGTCGAAGTTAAAGGGCAAACCAATTACGAGAGCACCGGCATCAAATTCCGAGACCAGTTCTTTTACAGCAAGCAGAACTTTTTTCCACGCCGTGCGTTCAATCCTCGGCAGCGGCCGTGCAACGGTCCGAGTTTCGTCGGAAACGGCGACGCCGATGCGTTTCATGCCGGGATCAAGTGCCAGGATGCGTTTGCCGGCGGGAATACGGTCAAATTCTGATAGATCGGCGTTATTCGGAATTTGTTTCTCTTGCGTCAACGTTTCTGATGTCGGATAATTTGGCCACGCCTGTATTTTAAGGGCTGCCATGCCACTAACAGCGGTTTCGGGATAGTTTAAGAGGTTTATTATATGTCATTTCGCGGAAAGATGTGGACACTGCTGATCTCGGCAGCCATTGCCGGGTACGTCATGGTCGGCGGATTGCCCTTTGTCGGCAGCTTGCTCCAGACGCAGGCCCAGCAGCCTATCAACGACCCCGGTGCTCAGCTCAGGATCTTCGAATCTGTGCTTCAGCACATCCAGAACGATTACGTTGACGACCCGAACCTCGAAAAGGTAAGGTTCGGAGCACTCCGCGGACTCGTCGGCGGGCTCGACCCGTATTCGTCGTACCTGACACCGGAGCAGGTGAAGGATTTCAACAATGCAGCGAACTCGAAGCGTGTCGGCATCGGAGCCGAGTTCTCTCAGCTTTCGCAGTATCTATACGTTATCTCGGTGACCAAGGGCTCGAACGCCGAGAAAGCGGGACTGAAGACCGGTGACGTTATCGAATATATCGAAAACAAGGCAACGCGTGACATCTCGCTATACGATGCACGGCAGATGATACAGGGCGACCCGGGAACGGCGGTCAACCTGCGTGTCTTGAGAGCAGGCGAGAAGCCGCAGGCGATCAAGGTCGAACGCGGAGGCTACAAAACCCCGCAGGCAGAAGCCCGTGTCGAACAGGGCAAGATCGGAGTCATCCGCGTTTATAGCCTTGAAGCCGGCGAGGCCAACGACATCAGGAGCAGTGTCCAGGAACTGGCAAAGCAGGGAGTGCAGAAGATCGTACTCGACCTGAGAGGCGTAGCCACCGGAACGCTCGAAGAAGCCGTGGCAACGGCGAATCTTTTCATCGGAACGGGCGACCTTGCAAAGGTGATGGGCAAGGACGGAAAGGTCATTAAGAGCTTTGCAGCCGAACCCTCGAAAGCGGTCTTCACAGGGCCGATGAACGTACTTGTGGACTTTGGAACCGCAGGAGCAGCCGAAGTGATCGCATCAGCCGTGCTTGAGAACAAGCGTGGCGATGTGGTCGGCGAGCGAAGCTTCGGAGCCGGGACCGAACAGCAGCTATTCACGCTGCGTGGAGGCGACGGCCTGCTCTTGACTACCGCAAAATGGGCTTCACCGAGTGGAGTGCCTTTCCTAGGCGATGATCGCACCAATACGGGCGTCAAGCCGACCGTAGAGGTCAAGCGTCCCGACACCCCGGAACCGGTCGAGGTCGAGGAACTTATCGAACAGCAGGACGAAGAAAAGGTCGACCCGAAGGCAACGCCGACACCAGACGCAAAAGCACAGCCGGCAAAGCCCGTCACGGAAGACGTGCAGCTCAAAAAGGCACTCGAACTGCTCCGCGGTGCTGCGTAAACCGTGCTGACCTAAAAGCTTAAAGCTATAAAGGCCGGGCGTAGAGTCCGGCTTTTTATTTGTTGTTGCAAGCAAGTGGAACTGCTAGAATTGCGGCAATGCAAGCAGAAACGATCGTCATCCGCCCTTTGGTTGAGAGCGACCTGAACAACTGGTTCCAGCTTAGGAAACAATTGTGGGATCACACCTCTGATGACGATCATCAAATGGAAATGCTGGACATAATCCAGCACCCGGACACGCAGGCCGTCTTCGTTGCAGAGGAAGGCGAAGGGCTCGTAGGCTTTCTGGAGGTCAGCGTAAGGCCGTTCGTCGAAGACTGCGTAACAGACCATGTCGGCTATCTCGAGGGCTGGTATGTAGCACCGGAAGCGAGGCGGCAGGGCATCGGCAGCGGGCTTGTAAAAGCAGCCGAAGAATGGGCACGAGCCCACGGCTGCATCGAAATGGCCTCGGATGCGGAGATCGGCAACGAACGTAGCATCACGGCACATTCGAAACTCGGGTATGAGGAGACCTCACGGCTTGTACATCTCAGAAAGGAACTTTAGCAAAGGGAAATGAAGCGTATAGGAAGGGTGAGAATTGGTTTGCTGACGGCTGTTCTGGTCGTTCTGGGCAGCGTATCGGCCATCCACGCCCAATCGACCCAGCAGGAGTTTCCGACACCTATCGTTTCAAACGAGATCAGCGGGCAGATAGTGACGAGGGCGATCGGCGATCCACGACCAACGACCTATTACTACTATTTCAATGGCGATCAGGGCGATATCTTCGTAAACCTCGTAACGGACAACTTTGCCGGCGATGTGGACGTATTCATTGCCGAAGGGCAAAGGCTGCTAACGAGGATCGTCGTACTTGCTGACACTGAACCTTCGGAGACCGGCAGAGTGGTTTACCTGAGAAGGCCGGAGAGGCTCCTCATCCGCATACAAGGCAGAACCCCAAACGACGACCCTGCAACATTCCGAATAAAGTTTGCAGGTAGCTTTCTGGCAGTAAAGGAAAGCGAGGCGCAAGCCGTACCGGAACTTCCGACAGTACCGAAACCCGCACCGGATGCGGGGCGAGTCGCCGAAGCTAAGCCCGTCAAACGGGAAGCGGTACCCGAAAAACCGGTCGATATAGCCGAAGCAAAACCAGTAGCAGAGGCGCCGAAGCCGACCGGCGTAAAGGCTGAAGCAAATCCGGAGCCGACAGTTGTCGAACCTGAACCTAAAACACCAACACGACGAGAAAGGAGAACGGCGAGACGAGAACGCGAGACGCCGAAACCGGCTGAAACGCGAACCGCGGAGAAGCCGGCCGAGAAGGCTCCGGAAAAGCCCGCCGACCCGGTGGCGAACTTCCGATTGGTGGTGATATTCAAGGACGGTTCAAAGATAGAGAGGCCGATGACCGAGGTGCTGCGGTTCACGGTCGACCGAGGAATGCTGACCGTCATTTCAAAGGACGGCAGGATAGGCCGTTACTCAATGGCAGACGTTCAGCGTGTGGGCATAGAGTGACCTAGTTCAAACCGATACGCTGCCGCAGCCGCCCGATCAGTTCACTGGTCGGGTTTGCTTTTTCAAGCTCAAGCAGAGTCGCCTTAGCGGCTTCCTGATCGCCCTTCTTCGAATAAGCTACCGCGAGGTTGAAAAGAGCAGGATCGTTTGTCGGTTGATTTTCGAGTACTGTTCTGAACTCGGTGATCGCACGGTCAAGGTCCGGAGTTCCTCGTTCGATGAACGTGGTAGCAAGGTCGGTACGGGCAGCCGTGTTCTTCGGGTCGGCAGCAAGGACCTTTTCGTAAGCGGCAGCTGCATTCTCGAACTGAGCAGAGTCGAAATAGGCGTTGGCAAGGACGAGATTGCCCTGAACGTCATCAGGACGAAGAGCGAGGCCTTTTTGGTAGAACTCGATAGCCTTATCAAACTTGCCGATCTGAGCGTATAGATCTCCGGCCTTCATCTGCGTGACGAAGTCGTTCGGGTCCTGCTCTGCGGCTGTTAGAACCTGACCGATGTCAGGCTGCAAACCCGCAGTCGGCTGGCCGTTAGGGCCCATCGACTGAACAGCAGCCATCTTTTGAATGTCCGATTGCTCAGATGTCAGGCTATCGGGACGGTTAAGGGTATTTGCACCCCAAAAACCGATCCCGAGCCCTAAGACCAAACAAATACCGCCAATTACAATGTCTCTCATTAGAACTATGCGTAGCTATGCAGACCGGGCAGCAGGTAGCTGACGCCGAGGTACGTGAAAATAACAAGTAAGAAGCCGAGTATCGCGAAATACGCCGAACTCCTACCGGACCAGCCACGCGAGATACGCGTGTGCAGGAACGCCGCGTAGGTCAGCCATGCGACCAATGCTCCTGTTTCCTTAGAGTCGAAAGCCCACGGCCGTCCCCATGATTCATTTGCCCAGATAGCACCGGTGATCAGTAGCATAGCCAGCCCTGCGAATGCCAATCCCGCGGTCTGGTACATCAGCTTGTCGAGCGAATCCAGGCTTGGAAGCCGCTCTCTCAGGCGTTCGGTCCGGAAGGCGAAGAGGATCACGAAGAACAGCCCGGCGACACCGGTGATCAGTCCGGCAAGCTCGACCGGGTTAGTGTTTAGGCTGAGGTATAGTTTATTACCGACCGACTGAAGGTACTGACGTCCTGCCTGCTCCAACTGTGACGGAGTCAGGGCGGCAAACTCCTTAGCCGAAAGGTCCTCGCGCTCCGCAATTGCACGTCCTGCCGTTATGTACTGCGACGGCTCAGCCGATAGCTGTGCTTGAAGCCTACCCTGAACATCGGTTGTCGAACGGATGCCCGAAACAAGGAAGGCGATCGCGGCGATGTGGCCAACGAGTGCAAGTTTAAGGAGGATATGTCCCGCCTTCTTAGCAGGTTCGCTGTCTTTGTAGAGATAAAGCAGGAACGAAACGATCACCCCGACGAGAAGGATCGCCGTCACCACCAGCGTTTCGCCAACATACGGTATCTCAAGCCGGAAAGGAGCGGAGAAGGGCTTACCGCCGTTCGAATTCGGTACAAAGAGGCCGGCTCTATAAACGAACTCAGTCAGGACTGAGAATTTGCTGACGGTCGCAATAACGCTTAAGGCGAAGACGCTAGCCCAGACAGCCATCGCCTCGACTTTGGCGTTGTCCTTCAACAGATAGATTACGGCGATCGCAAAACAAACGAGGGCGACACCGTAGCTCAGCGAAGCAACGCCGACGTGGATCGGACGCCAATAGGAATCAAGTACCGGCGGCAGGTCGATGAACTCGCTGCCGATGAACCGTGCGAGCGTAAGGATCAGTGCCGCGAGCGGCAGGCTGAAGGCACTCAGCACCTGGTAATTCTTTCGTCGTGCGACGAGGAGCGTAGAAATACCGGCACCGAAAGCGAACGCAAGGCTTAGATCGTAGAGGTTCGCAAACGGCACGTACCGGAAGATCCAAGGCGTTTCGTCGCTCCCACCGGCCCGGAGCATTGCGATCTCGCGGTCATAAGCATTCGCCCAGCGAACAAGCCAGCTGCCGAGATTAAGGAGCACACCGATCGTCGCGGTCCAATGGCCGATGTTTCGAGCCATTTCCGACGGCGCATACAGGTTCGTAAGATGAAAGATCCCGGCAAGCAGATATGCGGCGAGTGCCATCATCATCAACGCTTCGTCGGACATAAAACTGCTGCCCATCTGAAGCCTCAGACCGAGAACGACAAAAGAACCCAAGATCGCGATCATGGACGGTACGTAGGCCCTCCAACCGCTGCCCTTTTCGATTTCGTTGATTTCCTGAGCCATAACTCCTTATTCCTTGTTAATCCTTGTCGAACGGGTCATCCGTCCTAACTGCACCGGGGATCGATTCCTTTACCTCACGAACCATCCTTTCGAACTTCTCTTCAAAACCAGAGTGATTACGGTTAGTGTGACCGCCGATAATGATCTCGGTCTTACCGTAGTCGCGCGGTTCGATCATTGCCCAAACACGCTTATGAGAGAAAAGGAAGACATACGCCAAGGCTCCCATAAGCCCGAAACCGCCAAAATACCATGCGATGAAAGCCCCGCTGTACGGGTCGTACTTGATGGAAAGAACGTGTGCGAAGGGCGATTTTTCAAACTCGGTAAGCCGCCATTTGTAACCGGCCTTCGGCTGAGCTACCGGCAGATTATCGGGAACGTTCGAGCCGAACGCAAAGACGCGTTCACGAACACCGCCCGGAGGCGTAACGCCAAGAACAGCGACCGGGTTGTTATATTCGCCGGTGCGGGTATCAGGCTTGCCGTCCTGACCAAACGTAAAGTCAGGCAGGAACTCCTCGTATATTCGATGAACGTACCGTCCGGAAGCTGAGCGGTTCCAAGCCTAGGTATCTCGATTTTCTGGGTTTCACCGCCTGAGATTGGCGTGATATCGAGTGTTATACGCCGTGCATTGCCGACCGGTATTGTCTGAGCCTGAAAAAAGCGATAGCCACGGTAGTCAAACGGCTTGTTCATGCTGACGTCCGCGGTGAACGAGCCATACTCCGGATCGTCGATACGCAGCTGGGTACGCCAATCGAGTGTGTTGGAAACGTCGATGCCGCCACGTGGGTCGATGAGCCGCTGCTGAATATCGGTACAGGTCATCGTGAAGGGAAGCTGGACGTTGAACTTCTCCTTCTTGTCCAGATCGAACTGGATCATCTGTATCTGGTCGGTCGCATCACCCGGGATCATTCTGACGTCAGCGTCAAATCCGGTTTGCAAGGCGACGAAATGCCCGAGGAAGAGCGTCAGCAACGCAACGTGGACCCAATAGGCACCGAGGCGATTGAACTTGCCTGTTTCACCGAAAACGACCTTTGAGAACCGTTTTAATGGCGTGCTGAAAACTTTGTTTCCGTTTTCATCAACCGGATAAACGAGGTTCATTACCTCGTTCGTCTGCGGCTTGTAACGATATTTTGCAAGCTGCCTGCTTACTGAAGCAGCGATCTCGTCCTCGTTCTGCCCGTCAACCGTCAAGACCGCGTGTGCTTTCTGAACGAGCAGCCATTCTCGTGTAGCTTTAGTTTTCGGCTGCGTAATGTATTTCCAGGCACTCGGAAAATGCTCGATCGACGCAAGGACGATGTTTAGCGAGAGTATCAGTAGAAGAACGTTGTAATACCAACTGTGGTAAATATCGAAAAAGCCTAACGCACCAAAGACCGTACGTTCAGCCGGCGTAAGCGAGGCGAAGTAAGCATCGAAGCCCTGCACGTTCTGCTGTACGATGAGCATGCCGATCATCGAGAGAGCAACAAGAATGCACAGAAGGACTACGCCGAAACGGACCGAACTTAAAAAGTTGATGACCCGGTTGAGAATCGGGACGGTCCTTTGCTTTGCCGATGGACGGGTATTGATCGTTTCTTCAGAAGCTGACATCGGTTTATTGCCTAGATGATACCGAACTGATGCGGGTTTGTCACCCATCTACTCATTAGCGAATCTTTTACGTCAAAAAAGCCTCCGCAACCATTATCAGCTTTGAAAACAAAGGGCCAAACGTTATCCTTTGTAGTAAAGTCGGGTAGATAGTAATGGAGATCGCATCGCCAGAAATTGAAGGTACGCGAGCTGCGGGAATGCGTGGCCGGTTGGCCGCGTATATTGAGCTAACAAAACCTCGTATAGCCTTCATGCTTGTGCTGACGGCGGCTGCGGGATTCTTTCTCGGTTCGAAAGGGTCGTTGGACTACGTTCTTTTCCTGAATTCAATGATCGGGATCGCTCTCCTGGCATTCGGCGTGGCGACATTGAACCAGTGGCTCGAGCGTTACACCGACCGCCTGATGACAAGGACAGCTCGTCGTCCGTTGCCAACCGGTAAACTGACGGCGAACGAAGCATTGATATTTGGTTCGCTGACCTGTGTCGCTGCTGAGGTTTACCTTGCAGTGCTCGCGAACCCGTTAACCGCGGTACTGGGTCTGACGGTCATCATCGGCTACGTACTCCTATACACTCCGCTAAAAACAAGGACGACAATTTCGACGGCAATAGGTGCGGTGCCAGGTGCAATGCCTCCGTTGATGGGTTGGACCTCGGCAACGAACGAGATAACGCTTGGGGCATGGGCCTTGTTCGTACTTCTTTTCCTTTGGCAGTTCCCGCATTTTTTCGCGATCGCGTGGATGTACAAGGAAGAGTACGCGAAGGCGGGAATACTTATGCTTCCCGTCGTTGAGGCAGACGGTAAGCTGACTGCGAGACAGATCATGATGTTCGCGATCATGATGGTGCCCGTTAGCTTTGCACCTTTCTTTCTGGGGTTTGCCGGGTTTGTATTCCTTATCGGGGCGGCAGTGCTCGGGATTTGGTTCTTGTTCGAATCGGTGCAGGCCGCTCGCATGAGGACGGTCGAGAGGGCAAGAAGATTGATGTATGTATCGGTTCTTTACCTACCGCTGATCTTCGGATTAATGGTAGCGGATTATCGTTGAACATGAGGGCAGGAAGTATTAATCAGGCCGTTGAATCCGAACTCGCTCGGATTCGCGAAAGGTCGTTTGGGGGCGGAAGCCCGCCTGGCCTTGGAGGTAACGGCGGTAGAAACAAAGACGGAGGCGACTGGAAAAGGGAATTGATCGATACTGAAGAGCAGAACTCTGAAAAGTCTCGTGTAATAACTTGGGTCGTTCTCCTTGTCGTCCTAATGACGTTTGGCGGCCTTATTGGTGCCTACATTGTCATCGCGACGAATAAGGTTCTCGAATGGCAGCCGTTTTCACTCCCCGTGGCGGTATGGATCAGCACGGCATTAATAATCGTCAGCAGCCTTACCTTTTATTTCGGGCACCGCGCGATCCTTCATAACGACGAACCGCGGATACGCAAATATCTGGTAGCGACTACAGCTCTCGGGGGAATGTTCATAGCTTCACAGCTGATCTCATGGATCGCACTCGCAAGCCGCGGGTTATACGTCCAGGGAAACCCGTATGCTGGCTTCTTCTATATTCTTACGGCGATCCATGCGGTTCACGTACTGGGTGGAATAATTGCACCCGGGGTTGTAGTTTTGCGGGCCTGGTATGTGACCGGTAACGAAACGGAAACCACATATCGCCAGCGTTTGAGTACCGCCGTAAGCTGGTACTGGCACTTTATGGGTGCGATCTGGATAGTACTATTTCTTTTGTTGGGTTTTTGGCGGTAAGTCAGGACCTGAGCATATGGAACTTTTGTCGATCTTTCCTCATCTAAATGCGTCGCTGAATGCTCTCAGTGGCGTATTTTTGTTGGCAGGCTTTTACTTCATTCGAACAAAACAGATCGAACGGCACCGGGCCTGTATGCTTACGGCAGTGATTGTCTCGGCGTTATTTCTGATCTCGTATTTGACGCATCACGCTTTACGGTCTTATTATTTCGGCCTCGGCCCGACGCGGTTCACGGGTGAAGGCATTATCAGGCCAGTGTACTACACGATATTAACGTCACACACCATCCTGGCAGCTGCAGTTACCCCATTTATTTTGGTCACGGTGTATCGAGGCCTTAAGGGTTCTTTCGAAAGACATAAGAAATTGGCAAGGTTCGTTTTTCCTGTTTGGCTCTACGTGTCCGTTACCGGCGTGCTCGTTTATCTGATCCTTTATCATCTGTACCCGGGGCGGTAAATTTTCTTGGGAGAACCTTGTACTGGCGATTTATCGCGTGCTATACTGCTTTTGTTGAAAAGTTGATCACCGAAGTCGTTTGATAACGACGCGGGGGAACCAAGGTCCGGAAAGCAATTTTCGGACAGGGGCGAGGCGGACTCGGCTGTCCGCGGGGATAATCTTTCGTTCCTAGCCCGTCAGCTAACCTCGTAGGTGTGGCAAAGAAGTTACTGCAAAAGACTATTGGTCGCGAATTGTGTGTGCTTCGCGCGTTGCTTATTCAACAAAAAAGCAGACATCCGGTCTTCTCAAAGGGAAAGAACCCGCGAACTATTTCGCGGGTTCTTTCTTTTTATTTAGCTATCTGATTGCAGACATTTTTACTTCTTTGAGAGGGATCCGTTCGAGTGGATCGACCTTGATCGCTTTTGGTTTGGAATCGACCTGAATTTCGAAGTTCTCGACACGTTTTGTTACATCGAGTTTCTTCAGTATTGGACCGTTAGCGGTGACGATCTCAAACTCCAACGGAAGACGGTATGCTCCCGGCGACTGTGCCGTCGCGGGCTGTGTTTGCGTTATCGTGAGGTTAAGGGTTTTCGAACCCGGCGAATAGACCGGACGAATCGAGAGTTTCGGATAACCTATCCCGTACACCCATTGCTCGAAGAACCAATCAAGTTTTTGTCCCGACGTTTCTTCCATTGCCCGCTGAAGGTCAGATGTTTCTACGGAATTGAACTTGTGGCTGTTCAAATAGAGCGTTAACGCTTTCCAGAATGCTTCGTCGCCAACTTGTTCGCGGAGTTGATGAACTACGGCTCCTCCCTTGTTGTAGGTGATCGCGGGCCGGTCAAACAACTGTCTCTTATACACATCTCCGAGC